>DASYAQ010000447.1:0-6738 GCA_036501225.1 Caulobacteraceae bacterium
GCGCCTGTCGTGGCCGGCGCGGTCGTCGAGGCGGCCCTGATCGAGACCCGCAAGGGCGACAAGATCAAGGTCTTCAAGAAGATCCGCCGCCAGGGCTATCGCCGCACCGCCGGCCATCGCCAGTGGGAAAGCGTCCTGCGCGTCACCTCGGTCACCGGCGGCGGCAGCACCGACACCTGGTCCGGCGAGGTCAACCTGACCCCGCGTTCGGTCCTGAACGCCCGCGCCCGCGGCGAAAAGGTCGCTGCCCCGGTAGAGGCCAAGGCAAAGGCGGCGCCGAAGCCCAAGGCCGCCCCGAAGGCGCCTGAGGCCGAAACCGCGCCGAAGGCCGCCGCCAAGCCGGCGGCCGCCAAGGCGGAAGCCACGGCCGAACCGAAGCCAAAGGCTGAAGCCAAGCCCAAGGCGGCGGCCAAGCCCAAGGCTGAAGCCAAGCCGAAGCCCGCGGCCGCGCCCAAGGCGGCTGCCGCCAAGGCCCCGGCCAAGTCGGAAGCCAAGGCGCCGGCGAAGAAGCCGGCCGCCAAGACCACCAAACCCAAGGCCTAGGGGAGACCTCGAAATGGCGCACAAGAAATCGGGCGGCTCCTCGCGCAACGGGCGCGACTCCGCCGGCCAACGCCTCGGCGTCAAGAAGTTCGGCGGCGAGCAGGTCAAGGCCGGCAACATCCTGGTCCGCCAGCGCGGCACCAAGTTCTGGGCGGGTGAAAATGTCGGTCTCGGCAGGGACCATACGCTCTTCGCCACCGCGACCGGCGCGGTCAAGTTCGTGACCAAGCGCCTGGACCGCACCTATGTGGCCGTCGTGCCGGCTGGAGACGCCCCAGCAAAATAAGGCCGTTTCAGAGATTTTCTCCGGATCGCGCCGCATTGAAAAGCAGCGATCCGGACCCGAGATATTGCGGGGAGTCCGGACGCCGGACTCCCCGCTTTTTTGTTTGAAGCGCCCGCGAAAAAGACGGGCGCAAAGGGAGGCGGACATGGTCGACCAACCTGAAACCATCGCCACGGACCGGCTTGTGCTGCGCTCGCCGCGCCTGGACGACGCCGGCCGCCTGGCCGAACTGGCCAACGACTTCGACGTGGCCCGGATGACCACCGAGATTCCGCATCCCTATAGCCTGGGCGACGCGGAGGACTTCCTGCGCCGCATGGAGACGCGCGACCGGGCGCGCCAGGCGGTGTTCGCCATCGAGCATCCGAAGGACGGCTTGGTCGGCGTGCTGGGTTTCCATCCGAAGGCGCCCGCGGCGTCGGAAGTGGGGTACTGGATCGGCCGGCCCTATTGGGGTCGGGGCTACGCCACCGAGGCGGCGAAGGCGGCGCTCGACTGGGCGGGCGCGGGCTGGGGCCGACGGCTGGTGGTCTCCGGCCACTTCGCCGACAACCCGGCTTCCGGGCGCGTGCTGGAGAAGGCCGGCTTTCTCTATACCGGCGTCGTCCAGCCGCGCCATTCCAGGGCCCGCGGCGAGGAAGCGGCCACGCGCATGATGGTGTGGCTGGCGTGAAGGGTTAGCGGCCGGACCCCGAGAAGCTGTTATAAGGCGCGCCTTCTCCCCTTGCGGGAGAAGGTGGCCCCGAAGGGGTCGGATGAGGGGTCGAACAGGCCCGTCAGCCGCGTTCCGCCGCTACCCGGCGAGCGCCGTGCGACCCCTCATCCGTCGGCTTCGCCGACACCTTCTCCCGCAAGGGGAGAAGGATCGCTCAAAACCGAACTGAACCTCGCCTGCCATGAAATTCCTCGACCAGTGCAAGATCTACATCCGCTCCGGCGACGGCGGGGCGGGCGCGGCGGCGATGTGTGGATCGAGACGGTCGAGGGGCTGAACACCCTGATCGACTTCCGCTACCAGCAGCATTTCAAGGCCGGCACCGGCCATCACGGCATGGGCCGCGACCGCCACGGCGCCAACGGGGCCGACATCGTGCTGAAAGTCCCCGCCGGCGCCCAGGTGTTCGACGAGGACGGCGAGACCCTGCTGGCCGACCTCGACCGGCTCGGCCTGCGCGTGCGCCTGGCCAAGGGCGGCAACGGCGGCTTCGGCAATACCCGCTTCAAGGGGCCGATGAACCAGGCGCCGCGGCGGGCCAATCCGGGCCTGGAGGGCGAAGAACACACCCTGTGGCTGCGGCTGAAGCTGATCGCCGATGTCGGACTGGTCGGCCTGCCCAACGCCGGCAAGTCGACCCTGCTGGCGGCGGCCTCGGCGGCGCGGCCGAAGATCGCCAACTATCCGTTCACGACGCTCACCCCCAATCTCGGCATGGTCGACCTGTCGTCGAACGAGCGCTTCATCATGGCCGACATCCCCGGCCTGATCGAAGGCGCCTCCGAAGGCGCGGGCCTTGGCGTGCGCTTCCTGGGCCATGTCGAGCGCACCACGGTGCTGATCCACATGATCGACGGGACCGAGCCCGACGTCGTCCAGGCCTGGCGCACGGTGCGGGGCGAGCTGGACGCCTATGGCGAGGGGCTGAGCGAAAAGACCGAGTTCGTCACCCTGAACAAGATCGACGCGCTGGGTCCCGAGACCCGCGAGGCGCGCGCCGCGGCGCTCGAGCAGGCGACCGGGCGGAAGCCTTTCCTGGTCTCCGGCGTCTCCGGCGAAGGCGTCACCGAGCTTCTGCGCGCCGCCTTCGCCGAGGTGCGGCGCGGCCGGGCCGAGGCGGCGGCCAGCATCGAGCACGTGGACTGGCGCCCGTGAGCGGCCTTGAGCGCGCCAAACGGCTGGTGGTCAAGGTCGGCTCGTCGCTGCTGGTCGACGAGGCCAGCGGCGCGGTCGATCACGCCTGGCTGTCCTCCTTCGCCGAAGACGCCGCCAGGATCAGGGCGCGTGGCCAGGAGTTGCTCGTGGTCTCCTCGGGCGCCATCGCGCTGGGCCGCCGACGGCTGGGCCTGGCCCGCAAGCGCCTCGACCTGCCGGCCAAGCAGGCGGCGGCCGCCACCGGCCAGTCGCTCTTGATGCATGCCTGGGAGGAGGCGTTCAAACCGCACGGCATGATCGCCGCCCAGATCCTGCTCAGCCCCGACGACACCGAGACCCGGCGGCGCTGGCTGAACGCGCGCGCCACCCTGGAGCGGCTGATCGCGCTCGGCGTCACGCCGGTGATCAACGAGAACGACACCGTCGCCACCGAAGAGATCCGCTATGGCGACAACGACCGGCTGGCCGCCCGCGTCGCCCAGATGGTCGGGGCGGACTTGCTGGTGCTGCTTTCGGACATCGACGGCCTCTATACGGCCGATCCGCGCAAGGACGCCCAGGCGCACCACATCCCGCTGGTCAGGGAGCTTACCGCCGAGATCGACGGCATGGCCGGCGGGGTGAATGCCGAGGCCGGGATCGGCTCCGGCGGCATGGCCACCAAGCTGGCCGCCGCCCGCATCGCCGCCAGCGCCGGCTGCGCCACCCTGATCGCGTTCGGCGCCCAGGCCTCGCCGCTGCACGCGGTCGAGGCCGGCGGCCGTTCGACCCTGATCGAAGCCAGAACGACGCCGTCGGCCGCCTACAAGGCCTGGATCGGCGGTTCGCTCGCCCCGCAGGGCGCCTTCATCGTCGACGCCGGCGCGGCGACGGCGCTGAAGGCCGGCAAGTCGCTGCTGCCGGCCGGCGTGCGCGTGGTCGAGGGCCGGTTCGAAAAGGGCGACGCGGTGGTGGTGCGCGACGAACAGGGCGGCGAGATCGCCAGGGGCCTCAGCCGCTACGACGCCGTCGACGCCGAAAAGATCGCCGGCGCCCGCTCCTCCGACATCGAAGCCCTGCTCGGTTATACCGCCGGCGCCACCCTGATCCACGCCGACGACCTGGCGCTCAGCGGCTAGAGCGCGTTGGGCGGCGGCTCCAGTCCTGCGGCCTTGGCTTCATCGGACAGGCGCGGGTTGAGCGCGGTGGCGGCCTTGATATCCGCCTGGCCCGGCGCCGTCAGGCCCTTGCGCAGCTCGGCCAATCCACGGCCGTAGAGCGACCAGGCCTCGCTTGGGCGCAGCTTCAGAGCCTCGTCATAGTCGCCGATCGACTTGTCGAAATTCCCCATCCGCAGTTCGACCAGGCCACGGCTGTCGAGGAAGCTCGGATCGCCCGGGCTCAGGCGCAGAGCCGCGTTGCAGTCGATCAGGGCCTTGTCGAGATCGACGCCCAGCTGGGCGCGCGCCCAGCAGCGTTCGTTCAGCCCGCCGGCCATGCGTTCGGCATGCGGATTTTCGGCGATCCACTGATCGAGCTGGGTCACGGCTTCCTTGAACATGCGCATGCCGGCATAGGCCGCGGCGACCTCCAGGCGCGCGGCCGGCTGCTTGTCGGCGATGCGGCTGGCGGCCTCGAGGTCGGCGCGCGCCTCCGCTGGCTGTCGCATCGCGCCATACATCAGCGCACGGGTGAGCAGGGCCAGGACGTTGTCGGGCTTCAGCTTGATGGCCTGGTCGAGATCCGCCTTGGCAAGCAGCAGTTGCCGATTGGAAAGCTCGAACCGACCGCGCTGGTAGACATAGTCCGCATTGTCGGGGGCGAGCGCGATGGCGTGGGTCAGGTCGGATATGGCGTTCGGATAGTCGCGACGGGCGGCGTAGGCCTCGCCACGGCGTGCATAACCGGACGCGTCCCGCGGCGCATTCGGGTCGGTGGCGGCCGGCGGCGCGGGCGCAGGCGGCTGGGCCCCGGCGGGCGGCGGCGCGGCGGCGGCTTCCGGGATTTCGTCCGGCGCCAATTCCGGAGCGGCGTCCAGATTGAACACCCGCCCGCCGTTATAGGTGAAGTAGATCCGGTGCTGGCTGTTGGCCACGAAGACGCGATGGGACAGGAAGAAGTCCGCCCCCAGGATCATGTCGGCCCCCTGCAGGGCGATATCGCCAAACTGCAGCGGCGTATTCCTGATCTCCTCGCCGCCGAGCTTGAAGCTGGCGAACTGACCCCTCCAGGTGCTGAGCTGGCTGTTCGCGGCCACGCCGCCGGTATAGCCGGTCCTGACCACGCCGGGATCCGACGGCTTGACCCCCGCTCGCGCGGCCGCCGAGGTCGACAGCAGCGATCGCGGCGCGCCGGTGTCGAAGACCACGCGGATCCGGACCCCGTTGAGGGTGGCGAAGGCCTTGGGCGGCTCGAGCTTTCCCTCGGCGTCGTTGTCGACCACCGAATCGGTCTGGTTTGTGGCCCAATAGGCCAGATCGCTATTGCGGCACCCCGACGACTGGAACAGGCGAATGGCGCCGTTGCCGAGATCGTATTCGACGTCCGGGGCGCCGAGGATGTTCTCGCCGATACTGCCGTCGACCTCCTCGCCAAGACGCCGGTCGAGGACGATGAAATCGATCCGATGCAGCGGCACGCCGTCGAAGACGAAGTTCTTCACCGTGGCCACGGAGATCTGGGTCTCGCCATGGCCGATGCCGGTGACATACATGCCGAAGGGCGCCGGCTCTTCGGTCAGGTTGAACCTGGCCACGGCCGCGGCGGTGGCCGAACTGAAGAAGGCGCCGGTGTCGACCACGAACAGCCCATCGGCGCCGTCGATCGTGGTGTGCACCAGGGCCCGCGGGCCGCGCATCGTGACCTGCAGGTCGGGAAGCTTGCTGAGCTTGCAGTCGGCCAGGGCCGGCCGGCCGAAAACCGCGCCCGCCAGTACAACAAAAGCGAGCAGGAGTGCGCGCATCTTCATGTTGAACGCGTATTGAAAAATTCGCGCCATTGGAAGCCGTGCTTTTGTCGCGCTGGCGGCCTGGGACACTGAGAAAACTTGCAAAATCCGCCAATCGCCGCGAAACCGGCGGGGATGGATGACGCCGGCCTCAATCTCGATGCCTTGATGAGCGCCATGGGCCGCGAGGCGCAGCGAGGCGCGGACGCCTTGCGGCTGGCGACGGCCGAGACGCGCACGGCGGCCATAACCGGCATGGCGCGCGCGATCAGGGCCCAGGCGCCGCGTATCCTGGCCGCCAATGCCGAGGACCAGGCGGCGGGCCGCGCGGCGGGCCTGAGCGCCGCCATGCAGGACCGGCTGACCCTCGACGCCGCTCGGCTCGACGGCATCGCCCGCAGCCTGGACGAGGTGGCGGCCATCCCCGATCCGGTCGGCGCGGTGATCGCCCGGTGGACGCGGCCGAACGGGCTCGACATCGCCCGCATCCGCACCCCGATCGGCGTCATCGCCATGATCTATGAGAGCCGCCCCAACGTCACCGCTGACGCCGCCGCGCTGTGCGTCCGTTCGGGCAATGCGGCGCTCCTGCGCTCGGGCTCCGAATGCCTGCGCTCGGCCCTGGCCATCCACGCCGCCCTGGAGCGGGGGCTGGTCGAGGCCGGCCTGCCGGAAAACAGCGTGCAGATCGTGCCGGTGGCCGACCGGGCCGCCGTGGGGCTGATCCTCGGCGGGCTCGACGGCGCCATCGACCTGATCATCCCGCGCGGCGGCAAGAGCCTGGTCGCCCGCGTCAAGGCCGAGGCCAAGGCCCCTGTTCTGGGCCACCTCGAAGGCCTCTGCCACGTCTATGTCGACGCCTCGGCCGACCTGGGCCAGGCGCGCGCCATCGTGCTGAACGGCAAGATGCGCCGGGTCACCGTCTGCCAGACCACCGAGACCCTGCTGATCGACCGCGCCGCCGCCGGGACACTGTTGCCGCCGATCGCCGCCGACCTGATCGCCGCCGGCTGCGAGCTGCGCGGCGACGACGCCGCCCGCGCCCTGGTCGCGGCGATGACGCCGGCGACCGAGGACGACTGGATCACCGAATATCTCGCGCCGATCCTCTCC
>DASYAQ010000448.1:0-3978 GCA_036501225.1 Caulobacteraceae bacterium
GCCGTGGCCAGTTGGGTGGCGAGGGCGGCGGGGTGGATTTTGGACTTCCAGGTTTCGTAGGCCATGACGCGGCCGATCTGGGTCGCCAGATGCGCGCTCGCCGCTTCGGCGCCGGCGTTCAGGCGGATGGCCAGGGTCGAGACCAGGATGGCCGACAGGATGGCGCGCTTGGAATAGTGGTTCTCGTCGGTGGCGCGGTCGCCGGCCCAGCGCCAGATGGCGTCGGCGCTCTCCCAGACCAGTTTCAGCGCCAGAGGCAGGTTCGACGGCAGCGCCAGGAAGCCGGCCCAGCGGCGCAAGGCCTCGCCGTCGGCCGCCGCGGCGTCCAGCCTGGCCTCGACGCCGCGCGAAATGCGCTCGCGCATCTTCAGGCTCCTGGGATCGAGCGTGCCGAGCGCGGCCAGCGCCGCCCGATCGTGGCGGCGGGAAAACAGCGCCGCCAGGTCGCGCGCGCCGCCGGGCATGAGCAGCAGGGTCTCGCCCGCCGAGAGGCCGGCCGCCGCGCCGGCGCGGGCGACCAGCCGGCTGTTCCAGCCCAGCGTCGGCGCAAGGCCGATGGCCGCGTCCAGCATGCGAAGCTCGGCCTCGTCGGCCCAATCGGTTTGAAGCGCGCTCATGCGAGGCATAGCTTATACCGTACGGGTCCGGCCGTCTCGCCGTGGACATCGGCCTTGGCCTCTGGTATCAGCCCGGCCACCACGTACGCGGGCCAAGGCTCGCGGACGCGAAATCGTATTCGCGGCTTTCGGGACCGGGCTCCCGAGGACGCGCCGGGAGAATTGGTCATCGTTCAGATTTTCGTCCGCGACAATAATGTCGACCAGGCGCTGAAGGCCCTGAAGAAGAAGATGCAGCGCGAAGGCTCGTTCCGCGAGATGAAGCGGCACGTGCATTATGAAAAGCCGTCCGAGAAGCGCGCCCGCCAGAAGGCCGAGGCCGTTCGCCGCGCCCGCAAGCTGGCCCGCAAGCGCGCCCAGCGCGAAGGCCTGCTGCCCGCGCCGAAGAAGGTCGTCCGGACCTAAGCCTGGCTACTCGCCCGTTCGCCGCGCCAGCGTGGCGAAGAAGTTGCGAATCTCGAACCGTCCCGACGACAGCGCCCCCGACTTGAACGCCGGGCCGGCGAGCCATAGTTCCAGCGCCGTGGTGGCGAACATCAGCCCGCCCGTGCCGGCGATCTGCCACAGCGGCGGGTCTGAGGCAGCGCGGGCCGCCATCATGAACGGCGTGAACACCGGAACCCACGACAGGGTCGCCAGCAGCGGCGAGTCCGGATGGCTGATCGCCTGGGTCATGAACACCATCGGCAGCGACAACAGGATCATCATCGGCCCGAGCAGGGTCTGGGCCTCGCGCGTCGTCTCGCAGAACGCGCCCACCGTCACATAGAGGGTGGCGAACATCAGGTAGCCGCCGATGAAGTAGAGCGCCAGATAGGCGATCATGCCGTGGGTGAGCAGCACCGAGCCCAGGTCTGAGGCGATGCTGGGGGCGGTGATCGAGAGCGCCACCCCGCCGATGGTCAGCCAGACGCCGAGCACGGTCGCGGTCACGCAGGCGACGCCCAATATCTTGCCGCCCATGATCTGCGGCACCGAGGCCGAGGTGAGCAGCACCTCCAGGATGCGGCTGGACTTCTCCTCGATGACGCTGTTCAGCAGCATGCCGGCGCCGGTGAAGACCACCATCCAGAGCAAAAAGCCCATGCCGACGCCGGCGAAGCTGCGCACCTTCTCGCGCTGCGAGGCTTTGCCGCCGATCTTGGCGGAATAGTCGATCACCCGCGGCGACAGAGCATCCGCGCTCGCCAGGGCCGCCGGCGCGATGCCGGCCTTGGCGAGGCTGGCGCGGCGCATGGCCTGGCCGACCGCCTGGTTGATGGCGTACTCGCCGGAGCGGTCGGTGACGTTGCGGCTCCAATAGTCGATGTCGACGCCCTGGGGCCCGGGCTTGATGATCGCCGCCGCCTCCAGCTGGCCGCCGCCCGGCAGGGGCAGGGTTCCGGCGACATAGGGCTTGAGATGGGCCGCGGCGTCGGCCGGATCGGCGAACGGGCCGCCCGGCGGGTCGACCAGCCGGGCCACCGGCCGCTGATCCGGCCGGGCCGGTTGCAGGAACTTGCCGACCTGAGCGACGTAGCCTTGGCCGGTGAAGTCGACCACCGCCAGGTTCGCCACCGGCTCGGAGCGGCTGACCAGGAGCGGCGCGCCGCCGAAGACGAAGATGCCCAACGGCATGAGCAGGATGGAGAGCCAGAAGCCCGGCGTGCGCACATAGGCGATGTAGTCGCGAAAGGCGATCTTCAGCAGACGGTTCACCTGGCTCCTCCCGCATTGGTCAGGACAATGAAGGCGTCGTGCAGGTGCGGCTCGCGCAGCTCGAAACGGCGGATGTCGAGGCCGAGCCCGAAGGCGGCCATCAGGGCGGCTTGCGCCGGCGCGCCGGGGTGCAAGGTCGCGGTCACCCGGATCGCGCCCTCGTCGGCGGCCTCGACCGTGCGCTCGCCCAGCCCCGGCAAGCCGGCCAGGGCCGTGGGATCGAAGGCGCCTTCCAGGATCAGGCTGCGCGGCGCGGCCGAACGGGCCTGGTCGACCGTGCCGTCGAACACCTTGCGCCCGTCGGCAAGCAGCACGACCTGGTCGCAGAGCCGCTCGGCGTGCTGCATGACGTGCGTGGAGAAGACCACCGTCGCGCCGCGCGCCGCGAGACCCCTGATCAGGGTCTCCAGCGACTGCTGATTGACCGGATCCAGGCCGGAGAAGGGTTCGTCGAGCAGGACCAGGTCCGGCTCGTGGGCCAGGGCCGACAACAGCTGCACCTTCTGCGCCATGCCCTTGGACAGGGACCGGATCTGACGGTCCTTGGCGTCGCCGAGGCCCTGCTCGTCGAGCATCCGGTGGGCGCGGCGTCGACCCTCGGCCACCGGCACGCCCTTCAGGCCGGCCAGGAAGGCGATGGCCGCCACCGGCGTCATGCGGCGATAGAGGCCGCGCTCCTCGGGCAGAAAGCCGATGCGGTCGCGCACCTGGCGCACATCGCGCGCGCCCAGCACGGTGACGAAGCCGCTGGTGGGCGCGATCAGGCCGAGGATCATGCGGATGGTCGAGGTCTTGCCGGCGCCATTGGGGCCGAGAAACCCCAGGATCTTGCCGGGCTGGACCTGGAAGCTCAGGTCCCTGACCGCTTCGAAATCGCCGTAACGCTTGGTGACCTGCTCAAGTTCGAGCGCTGCCCGCATGCCCCCGTCCGTCTTCGCGTCGAGGCAAGCTTGCGGCGCCGCCGGCTATTTGGCCCCGGCCGCCTTAAGGACTTGTTCTATTGCGACGACAATGGGGGCGGCGAAGGCGAGGCCCAGCAGGCTGGCATGGTTGGCCCGTTCAACATAGGCGACGTGGCCGTGGGCCGACGCCTCGGCGGGCGCGGCCTGCAGATCTTTCAGGCGCGAGACGCCCCGGGCCGCGCCGGCGGTGACCACCGCGACCGGCCAGGCCGGATCGAGCGGACCGGCGGCCAGGGCCTGGTCGACCGCGGCCTCCCACTGGGCGATCTCGTCGGCGGAGGCGCGGTTGTGGCCGGCATCGGCGAAGGCCCAGCGCTTGTGCGCCCGCGCATCGCCTTCGAGGCCTATGGTGTCGCCCCAGCGGGTGAAAGGCTTGAACAGGCCGATGGCCGTCACCGCCGCGACCCCGCGCGCCAGACGGCGATAGTAGCCGGCATAGCGGCTGACCTGCGCATCGCGGCCCATGACCGGGGTGACCGCGTCGACCAGGACCAGGCCGGCGATCCGGTCGCGGTTGCGGCCGGCGAAGATGTGGTTGTGCAGGCCCGCCATGGAGTGGCCGACCAGCAGATAGGGACCCGCCTCGCGCGCCGCGGCCAGGAGGCGTTCCAGGTCATGGGCGATCGCGACGCCGTCGCGCGGCGAGGGTCCGGGATCGGACAGGCCCATGCCGGCGCGGTCATAGGCCAGCGAACGCAGGC
>DASYAQ010000449.1:0-2033 GCA_036501225.1 Caulobacteraceae bacterium
CGGGGTCTCAGACCCGATCGCGCTCCTGATGGCCGATCTGGCCTTTCCGCACGGCGACTTCGCCGCTGTGGCCAAGATCGGCGTGCTGATCGGCTCGGTGATCGCCGCGGGTCTCGGCGCCGTGGTCCTCGCCACCAGCCCACCGGCGGTGACACCGGCCCCCGCCGAGGCCAGCGCCTGAGGCCACGCGATCAGGCGTGCGGGCTCATGTCCGTAAAGGTCCGGACGGCGGTCGGCCATGGCCCGGCGCGACCCGGATGAGGACATCGCGCCGGGAGCCGCTGGTCGGCGGCGGACCGTCCACTAGCGGTTCGCGGTCAGAACCATCGCAGGTTGGCCCTCGTAGAGCGCCGTCACATTGGGGCTGGCGAGCGAGGTCACCGCCTGGCCAACGGTCGCCGCCATGCACTGGCGATATTCGGCGGCGCGCTCCAGGTCCAGGGCATAGGGCCGCCCGCCGCAGATCGAGTCCGCCGCAGTGTGGATGCGGCGAAGCGCCGTGGCGGCGCCGGCGCCATCACCGAGGTTCAGATCGCCGATGGCGACCTTGACGGAGACGGTGTCCGGAACCGATTGGGCCGCCCCGGCGGGGGCCGCAAGGGCCCCGGCGAACCCGACGGAAGCGATCAAGGCAAAGGTGGTCAGCAGGGTCTTGGCGGACATCAGGGGTCTCCTTGTCGAGCCTCGACGTGGAAAAAACCCGCGTCGAACAAGGCCCTAAAGGACGCCCGATCACCGCCGTCCGACAGGACGCCGACCTGATCTTCCGCCGATGAATTGCTGATGAAGCACGGCATTGACCCGGTCGCTCAGGCGCCGGCGCCGTCGGCGGGAATGGTCAGCGCCAGCCGCTCGAGGCCCCTCAGCTCGGCCTCGGACATCCGGCCTATCGACAAGGCAAACGCGGGCCGCATAGGGTCGGGCGGCCGAAAAGGAGTCCCGCCATCGCCGCGTCCACGTTGAAGCCGATCCGCAATGTGATCGTGGTGCTGCTCGACAGCCTCAACCGGCACATGCTGGGCTGTTATGGCGGGGCGGAGTTCCGCACGCCGAATATCGACCGGCTGGCGGCGCGCTCGGTCCGGTTCACCAACCACTATGTCGGCTCCCTGCCCTGCATGCCGGCGCGGCACGACATCCTGTGCGGGGCGCTGGACTTTCTCTGGCGGCCCTGGGGGTCGGTGGAGATCTGGGAGGACGCGATCACCGCGCATCTGCGCAAGGCCGGCGTCGTCTCGCAGCTGATCACCGACCATCCGCACCTGTTCGAGAGCGGCGGCGAGAACTACCACGTCGACTTCAAGGCCTGGGACTATCAGCGCGGCCATGAGGGCGACGCCTGGAAGACCCGGCCGGATCCGTCCTGGAGCGGTGCGCCGTCCTTTGGCCGCGGCCACATGCCCTATGACGACTCACGCGGCTATTTCCGCGGCGAAGCCGATTTCCCCGGCCCCCGCACCCTTGGCGCGTCGGCGCGCTGGATCGAGCAGAACGCCGGCGTCCACGACCGCTTCTTCCTGATGGTCGACGAGTTCGACCCGCACGAGCCCTTCGACACGCCGGAGCCCTATGCCAGCCTGTACGATCCGGACTGGGAAGGCCCGCACCTGATCTGGCCGCCCTATGTGGTCGGGGCCACGCAAAAGGGCGTGCTCGACGAGCGCCAGGCGCGCCAGATCCGCGCCGCCTACGGCGGCAAGCTGACCATGATCGACACCTGGCTCGGCCGGGTGCTGGACGCGATCGACGCCAAGGGGCTGTGGGACGACACCCTGGTCGTGCTCTGCACCGATCACGGCCACTACCTGGGCGAGAAGGACATCTGGGGCAAGCCGGGCGCGCCGCTCTACCAGACCATCGCCCACATCCCGATGCTGATCGCCGCACCCGGGCTGGCGGCCGGCGATTGCGACGCCCTGACCACCAGCGTCGACCTGTTCTCGACCTTGCAGGAGACCTTCGGGATCGAGGCCGTGCGCCAGCGCACCCATGGCCGCTCGCTGCTGCCGCTGCTGCGGGGCGAGACCACCACC
>DASYAQ010000450.1:0-9792 GCA_036501225.1 Caulobacteraceae bacterium
CCATTAAGTCACTCCGTGACAGTTTGACCTGGTTTTCTGGGCGGGGCGGACGACGGCTTGATCTTCCAAGCTCGCCTTTTGCATGACTTTGGAGATCAACCCATGCGAACTCTTGCGACGCGTTTCATTCAGGCGGAATCGGGCGCCACGGCCATCGAATACGGGCTCATCGTCGCCCTGATCGCGGTCTTCATCATCGGCGCCGTCAGTCTGGTCGGCACCAACCTGAGCACGCAGTTCAACACGGTCGCCACCAGCCTCTGACCGGCGGGCCGCGCGTCAAATCCCGGCGGCGGCCACGAGCATCGCCTCGAAGGCTTCGGTGATCGCGGCGACGGCTCGGTTCTTGTAGGCGAAGACGCCACCATGCGCTTCCGGATGGACGAGCATGGTGGCGTTGGCCTCGAAGACCAGCACGCGACCATCCGCCAGGATCCCGAAGTCGATCCCGGCATAGTCGAGATCGAGCCTGCGGCCGATTTCGCCGATCGCGGTCATCGCGCCCGCGCCCAGCACGGCGTGCGGGTCGTCGATGAACCGCTGTTCCTCCGCCCGCCTGGTTGCGTCCTCGCCCATGCGGGCGCTCTCGTGGTGCACCAGCCAGTCGTGCGAAATGGCCAGATGGTAGGGGTATGGCCGCCGGTCGACGAAGACGAACCGGTATTTGCGGAAATAGCCGTCCCGGCCGCGATAGTCGTGGAAGGCCGTCGCATACTGGGCGCCGGACGTCTCCAGCGCCGCGAGATCGGCCTTCGTGGCCGCCAGCTTGAGGCCCCTGCCGCCGTGCGAGCCCATGGGCCGGACCAGCACGGGAGCCTCCAGGCCGGCCTGTTCTATCGCGCCCGCCAGGCCGGACCGATCGATATCGGCCGGCGAAATCCGCGCGATGGCCGGCGCCAGGACACCTTCGATATCGCCCAGCAGGGCGGGCGCCGCGTCGCGCCGGGTGCGCATGACCGCGTCCGGCGGATTCAGCACCGGCCGTTCGCAAACCTCCAGCAACCGCCGCATCGGCGCGGCGGTCGGGCCGGCCAGGTCGGGATCGCCGATGGCGTTGAAGACCAGGTCGTAAGGCGGCAGGTCGCGCGCCTGATCCGCCTCGGCATATTCGACCACCCAGCGCAGGCGGCTGAAACGGTCGCGCGGCATCAGGTGGTCCAGCGGGACGTTGCCGCTTTCGGCGGTGGTCGGCATGAGCACGGTGAGGAGCGGCCGGGGCGCCGGTTCGATGAACAGATTGCGCCGCCGATAGGCCAGATCGCGGTGGCGTTTGGCCTCCGCCGGCCTGGCCTGCTCACCCAGAAGGGAGGCCAGGTTCAGGTGCGCCACGAGCATGTCGGGATCGAGCGCCAGCGCCCGCCTCGAATGCCGTTCCGCCGCGGCCTTGCTCTCGGCGCGCAGATAGACCGAGCCCAGGCTGGCGTGGGCCGCCGCCAGGCCGGGATCGAGCGCCAGCGCCGCCTTCAGGCAGCGCTCGGCGGCGGCGGCGCGGCCGGCCTCGGCATAGGCGTTGCCGAGGGTAAGCTGGATCGCCGCGCGGCTGGGATCGATCGACGAGGCCCATTCAAGGGCCATGATCGCCTCGTCCGGGCGCCGCAGCGCCAGCGCCGCGGCGCCGCGCGCGAACCAGGCCTCGGCCAGGGTCGGATCGAGATCGAGCGCCGCGGCGGCCTCGGCCAGGGCCGCGCCGGCGTCGCCGACGTCCAGCAGCGCCAGGGCCAGGCCCATGCGGGCGGCGGTGAGACCAGGCTCGAGGTCGCTAGCGGTGCGATAGGCGCCGATCGCGGCCTCCGTATCGCCGGCGGCGACCAGGGCCGCGCCGAGAGCGACCCGCGGCGCCGCAAGGTCCGGGAAGCGCGCCGCCGCGGCCTGGCCCGCCTCGACGGCGGCGGCGATCTCGCCGCTCTCGCGCAGCGCATTGGCGAGGCCGACGGCGGCGTCGGCGCGATCGGCGTCCAGCGCCAAAGCCCGACGATAGCCGCCGATTGCAGCGGCATGCTCGCCGTTCCAATGGCGCAGCCTGGCCAGGGCCGTCTGGGCCTCGGCATGGTCGGGGCGAAGCGCCACGACGGTCTCGAAAAGCGCGGCGGCCTGTTCGGCGCGGCCCGCCTCGAAGGCCATCAGCCCGTACAGGTAGAGTGCGGTGGGCTCGTGCGGGTCCGCCGCCAGCGCCTGGCGATAGAGCCGCTCGGCGTCGTCATGGCGGCCGGCCTGGTGCTGCTCGAGCGCGGCCGCCAGGACGTCGGCCGCGTCGGATACAGAGGCTGCCCCGTTCGCCATTCAGTCAGCCAGCTAGACGGCGGCCGAAGCGGCCGGGGCGATTGTCTCCGAGGTCACCTCTTCGCCAGCGACCGAACCGGAAGAGGTGGGGCTGGCCGTGGCGGTTTCATCCGTCGTCGCTTCGGCCTCCATCCGATGATGGCGATGGTGGCGCCCCGTGGCCTGCAGGGGATCGGCCTGTTGTTGCGATTGCGGGCTCTGCTGGGCGGCGAGCAGTTCCGAAAGGATGTTGGAGGCGAACTGGCTGGAGGGCGTCGAACTGAGCGGGCTGGGCGCCTGGCTCGACGTCACCGATGCGCCCGCGCCGATCGTCGGCAGATTCTGCCCGGTCAGATGCGCGCCGAAGCTGGCGCTGATCGAACTGCCACCGGCCGCGGCCTGCAGCTGCTGAAACAGCGAAGCTATTGAATTGTTGGAAATATGCACCGCGACCTGCTCCTGCCCTCAGCCAGGCGGACGCGCATGCGCAGATGCCGAAAGCCCGACCCGCGTTGCGAATTGCAAACGCCGGGCCGGGCCGACGATCGTAATCTAATCAGCAGCCGTACGACCAGACGTAGCGATGACGATATGGGCTCCATCGCCAGCCGCCGCAGTCGTAGGCCGGAGCGTCGTAGTCGTCGCCGTAGTAGTCGTCGCCGTAGTAGCCGTTGTCGTAGTAGCCGTCGTCGTAATAGTAGGGCGAGGCCAGCGCCGCGCCGAGACCGAAGCCGATCGCGCCGGCGGCGAAGCCGCCACGGCCGCGGAATCCGCCGCGGAAGCCACTGCCACGGAAGCCGCTGCCGCGGAAGCCGCTGCCGCGAAATCCGCTGGAATGGAACGAGCCGGCGTGGACCGAACCGCCGTGCATGTGCTGGGCCTGGACCTGACCGGTCGTCATGCCCATCAGACCGAGGGCCGCTGTCGCGGCGACCAAGAATTTACGCATGTCTTTCTCCATAACCACGGGCTCCATAACCACGGGCCATCGAGCCTCGGTTATGGAAAACGTCTATCGCCCGGAAAGGCTGCGCGCGGCGTTCGCACGCGCGGTTCGACGACGACCTTGGGTCGGTCGGCGCGAAACCGTCGCCCGCGCCAAGCGTTACCGGACAAAGGAGAGAAGCCTTGTCGCACATACGTTTGGAGATCGCGCGCCACCTCGGGCGCTGGGAAGTGGTGCACAATGGCGTGGCGCTCTGCGATTTCGACACCGCCGAGGAAGCCGCGCGCGCCGCCGACGCGGTCGCCCGCTCGCAGCCGCCCGGAGACCGCGTGATCATTTCGCTCGATCCCGCCGTCGAAGCCGCCCTCGCCGCTGACCGCCTCGAAGGCCTCGTCTGCCAGCGAGACTGAGCCCCGCGCGGCCGGTTGCAGAGGCCAACCGACGCGCGCATGCTGGCGGCGGGCCGGGCGAGAAAAAGGGGCGAAGATGAGCCATTCATGGGGGTCGCGGGCCGCGGCGATCGCCGCGGGCGTTCTGGTGGCGATGACGGCGGCAGGGCCGGTCTTGGCCGATTGCTACGACGTCGTCGGCTGCACCAACAAGAACCTGTTTTCGAGGAATTACAGCTATCTCGGCTCGGTGTCCGACGGGCCCAGCTGCGACTTCCTCTACATGATGCGCAACCGGATCTACGCCCAGCACGGCTACTGTTTCAAAACCGCGCGCGGCATTTCCGAGATCGGCAACAGCGGCTGCCACATCGCCAACCAGGCCGCGGTGCCGCTGAGCAATATCGAGCGGGCCAATATCGCCACCATCCAAATGGCCGAGCGCACCAAGTCCTGCCCGCCTTGAGACGGCCCAGCCTCGAGCCGCTGCGACGCCCCGGACCGTTGACGAGGCTGGCGAACTCGACGTAGCGACCGTAAAGAACGCCGCGTCGCCCGACCTGAAGAAACCGAGCGCGCCAGGAGACCGCATGTCCACGCCCGCGCTCGAGCGCAAACCGGTCGCCGCGGCGCCAAGCCCCGCGCCGGAACCGCTCGAGCTGACCATCCTGATGCCCTGCCTGAACGAGGCCGAGACCATCGAGGTCTGCGTGGCCAAGGCGATGGGCTATCTGCGCCGCACTGGCGTCGCCGGCGAGGTGCTGATCGCCGACAACGGCTCGGACGACGGCTCGCAAGCCTTGGCGCAAGCCGCCGGCGCCCGCGTCGTCGCCGTGCCGGAAAAGGGCTACGGCGCGGCGCTGATGGGCGGGATCGCCGCGGCGCGCGGACGCTTCGTCGTCATGGGCGACGCCGACGATAGCTACGACTTCGACAAGCTCGACGGCATGGTCGACCATCTCCGCGCCGGCGCCGACCTGGTGATGGGCAACCGCTTTCAGGGCGGGATTTCGCCAGGCGCCATGCCCTTCCTGCACCGCTATCTGGGCAATCCGGTGCTGTCCTTCATCGGGCGGCTGTTCTTCTCGATTCCCGTCGGCGACTTCCATTGCGGCCTGCGCGGGTTTTCGCGCCAGTCGATGCTCGACCTGCGCCTGCAGAGTCCCGGCATGGAGTTCGCCAGCGAAATGGTGGTCAAGGCCTCGCTGCACGGGCTGCGCATCGAGGAGACCCCGACCACGCTCAGGCCCGACGGCCGCTCGCGCCCGCCGCACCTGAAAACCTGGCGCGACGGCTGGCGGCATTTGCGGTTTTTGCTGCTGCACAGCCCGCGGTTTCTGTTCATCTATCCCGGCGTCGCACTGATCATGCTCGGCTTGCTGGGCTCGGCGCTGCTGGCGCGCGGCGCGGTGCGGGTCAGCCCGCGCCTCGAACTCGACATCCACTCGCTGGTTGTGGCCTGTTTCGCCGTGCTGATCGGGGTGCAACTGGTGGTGTTCGGCGCGTTGGCCCGGCGTTATCAGATGCTGGAGGGCGTGCTGCCGCCGGCGCAGCGATTCGAGAAATTCCTGCTCGGCCTCAGCCTGGAGCCGATTTTGCGGGCCGCCCTGGTCATTTTCCTGGCAGGCGCGCTCGGCGCCGGCTGGGCGGCGTTCGACTGGGCGGGTTCCGGTTTCGGCCCCATTCATTACAATGGCGTGATGCGTGTGCTGGTCATGTCGTTGACGGCGGTCGCCGTGGCGATCCAGCTGGCGGCGGCGGGCTTTCTGGCGTCGGTATTCGCGCTGCGGCGCTGAGGTGGAAAAGGCATTGATGCGTCGACTGGCGTCGCTCCTGCCAATACTGGCTGGGACCCTGATGATCATGGCGGTGGTTGTGATCAACGGACGCCCGTCCGTGTTCACCGACACCGACGACTACTATGTCGAGGGGCGCACCCTGGTCCTGGGTTTCGCCCAGTCGATCGGGGTCAGGAAGCCCGATCCGCCGCCAACCGATCCGCAGGACATCGCCGACGCCCAGCAGCTCGCCGCCGACCTGCACATGTCGCATACCGAGATCGGCGCGCGATCGCCCTTCTTCGGCGCCTTCCTCTACCTGACCCAGAAGATCGGCACGCTGTGGCTCACCGCGACCGTTCAGGCCGCGATCGGCGCCTGGCTGGTCTTTCTGGTCTGGCGCGCGGGCTTCCCGCGCGCGCCACCCTGGACGGCCTACCTGACCGAGGCCGCGGTGGCCTTCGGCTCGACCCTGCCCTTTTTCGCCGGCTTCGCCATGCCCGACGTCTTCGCCGGCTACGCGGTCCTGGCGACGATCCTGATCCTGGTCTTCTGGGAGCGGCTGCGCATTGCCGAGCGGTTGGCGCTTGCCGCCCTGCTCGCCTTCTGCATGATCGTCCACACCTCGCACCTGCTTGACACAATCGCCATCGCCATGGTCGCGGTGGTCGGCTTCGTGGTGTTCAAGGCGCCGCGGGAGCGGGCCTCGGCCGCCCTGTTCACGATCATCGGCGCGGTCCTGGTCACGCTGCTGGTCAACGCCGCCTACAAGGAGTCCGTCCAGCTCAGGACCGGCGACGAGTTGCGCCGGCCGCCCTTCCTGGCCATGCGGGTGATCGCCGACGGTCCCGGCCGCGACTATCTGCGCAAGGTCTGCCCTTCGGGTGCGGCCTGGACGCTCTGCCAGTTCCGCAACCTGCCCAACACCAATTCCCAGGACATGCTGTGGTCCGACAATCGCTCCAAGGGCATCTTCAATGTCACCACCTACGACAACCGGCTGAAGATGGAGCAGGAGGAGAACAGCTTCGTCCTGCACGCCGTCGCCTCCGACCCCCTGGGCCAGATCGTCGCCTCAGCTCAGAACTGGGGCGATCAGCTGGTCATGGTCTATGTCGACGACCCCTTGCGCAATCCGCACTACTACCTGACCAACGCCTATTGGAGCACGACCAACCTCCCCTGGCTGATCAACCACGCCTCCGACTGCGGCCGCGACCAGTGGGGCTGTGGCGCGCGACTGACCATGGACGGCTCGGCCTGGCTGCACGGCGGGCTGTTCGTGCTGGGGCTGGCCATCATCGGCTGGCGGCTCAGCGCGCACGACATCCTGGAAGCGGCCGGACGGCGCGAACTCATCTGGAAGGACGAGCGCGCGCGCCTGCTGATGACGATCGCCCTGCTGCTCGCGGCGGTGCTGGCCAACGCCTTTGTCTGCGGCGCCCTGTCCGGTCCGTTCGCGCGCTACCAGGCCCGCATCACCTGGCTGGTCAGCCTTGGCGCTGTGCTGTCGGTGGTCTCGGTGCTTCCAGCGAGGCTGACCGTGCCCGCCTGGGCCCTGCGCCTGCGCGCCCACCCGCTGGCCCAGGCTTTCGAGCGCCGGTTCGACTGGTCGTTCATCCGCTTCGGCCTGGTCGGGACCGCCGGCTTCGTCGTCCACGCCTCGGTCCTGAACCTGATGGTCTATGAAGTCGGGCTGAACCGCTATGCGGGCTGGCTGGCGGGCTTCGCCGTGGCGGTCACTACCACGCTGCTGCTCAATCGCGCCTTCACCTTCCGCCAGACCAGCCATCACGGGCCCTGGCGGCAGGCGGTCATCTATCTGGCCGTGCAGGGCGCGGGCGCGGCGGCCAACTTCGCCACCTATGCGGCCGCTATCGCCGTTTTCCCGCCCCTTGAGCGCATGCTGCTGATCCCGCTGGCCCTGGGTTCGATCGCCGGGCTCTGCCTGACCTTCCTGGGCTCCAAACACATCGCCTTCCGCCCGGCCAAGCCCGTCGAGGCGGTCGAGGCGCCGTTGTCCTGAGCGCTCAGGCGGAGCGGCTCACCGCGAAGTCGGCCAGGTCCTCGAGCGCCGCGCGCCAGTCATTGCTCGGGAAGATCGAAAGGGCGGCCTTGGCGGTCCAGGCATAGTCGGCGGCCAGGTCGAGCGTCGCCTGCAAGGCGCCGGCGCCGACGATCAGTTCGCGCGCGCGGCGGAAGTCGGCCTCGGTCTGTTCGCGACGGCCGATGGCGCGCTCCCAGAAGGCGGCCTCGCGCGGCCCGGAGCGGGCGATGGCCAGCAGCAGCGGCAGGGTAGCCTTGCCTTCGCGGAAGTCGTCGCCGGCGTTCTTGCCGAGCGTCTCGGCCACGCCGCTGTAGTCCAACGCGTCGTCGGTGAGTTGGAAGGCCAGGCCCAGATTGAGCCCATAGGACCGCAGCGCCGCCACCTTGGGCTCGGGCGCGCCGGCCGACACCGCGCCGGCCTCGGCGGCGGCGGCGAACAGCTCGGCGGTCTTGGCCTTGATGATCTCAAGATAGGTGGCCTGGTCCAGATTGAGGTCGTGAGCGCGGGTCAGCTGCAGCACCTCGCCCTCGGCGATGACGCTGGAGGCCTTGGCCAGGATGTCCAGCGCCCGGATCGAGCCGGCCTCGACCATCAGCTCGAAGGCGCGGGCGAACAGGAAGTCGCCGACCAGGACGCTGGAGGCGCCGCCCCAGATCAGGTGCGCGGCCACCTTGCCGCGGCGCAGCTTGGAGCCGTCGACCACGTCGTCGTGCAGCAGGGTCGCGGTGTGGACGAACTCGACCGCGGTGGCCAGCTTCAGGCAGTTGTCGCCGCTGGCGCCGGCCAGCCGGGCGGCGGCCACGGTCAGGAGCGGCCGCAGCCGCTTGCCACCGGCGCCGATCAGGTGATCGGCCAGCGCCGGGATCACCGATACGGGGCTCTGCAGACGCAAGCCGATCAGCCGGTCCACCTCGGCCATATCGGCCTTGGCGAGAGCGACCAGCATCGTGACGGAGCCCCTTGCGGGGGCGGCTGCCGCCTTGGCTGCGTCCAAAACCTTGAGCTCCTGCCAACACGCGACGGTTTTACCGGGCGACAATGGTGGGGGGATAGGTCAGGGTCAAGGTAAGCACAAGCCACGGCAAGGGCTTTGATGGATCAATCCGCCGTTCGGGCCGATGTGAGCGAGGACCTGTTGCTTGGAGGGCGCCTGAGATTGCGTCAGCCGGCCGTCGGCTATCGCGCGGGGCTTGACGCGGCGTTGCTGGCCGCCGCCTGCGACGCGAAGCCGGGCGAACGGGTTCTGGACGCCGGCTGCGGCGTCGGCGCGGTGCTGCTGGCGGCGGCGGCGCGGCGACCGGGCGCGCGCTTCACCGGCGTCGAGCGCGACGCAAGAGCGGTGGCGCTGGCCAGGGAAAACATCGCCCTGAACGGCATGGGCGATCGCGTCGACGCGGTGGGCGGCGACGTGGCGACCGGGTATCGGGCGCTGGGCCTGCCGCCCTTCGACGCGGTTCTGGCCAATCCGCCCTTTTTCGACGACCCGGACGCCCTCCGCGGCCCACATCCGGCGCGCGAGGCCGCCTATATGGCGCCGGAGGGCCTGGCCGTCTGGCTCGACTTCCTCGTCAAGGCGGTGCGCGAGGGCGGCGCCATCACCCTGATCCACCGCGCCGACCGGCTTGGCGACCTGCTTGGCGGACTGGCGCGCAAGGCTGGTTCCATCCGCATCCGTCCCATCCAGCCCTTCGCCGACCAGCCAGCCAAGCGGGTCCTGGTGCGCGCCGTCAAGACCGGCAAGGCGCCGCTGATGCTGCTGCCGGCGCTGGTCCTGCATGACCGATCAGAGGCCAAGCACACGCAGGCGGCCGAGGCCGTCCTGCGCGGCGAGGCGGCGTTGGACTGGACCTGAGGTCCAAGAATGTATAACTTATGTAGCTACAGGAGGCCCGCATGACCGAGGCCAAGCTTTTCAAGGTTGGCGGCAGCCAGGCGGTGAGGCTGCCGAAGGAATTTCGTATGCCCGGCGACAAAGTGTCGATCCGCAAGGAAGGCGACAGCCTCATTCTGGACCCCTTGCCTGGCAGACCACGGCCAACGCTCGAAGAGAGCCGAGCTTGGCTGGCCGAAATCCACGCGCTGGTGGGCGGTGAGCCGATCGAACGCGATCAGCCATCCATGCAGGAGCGTGACTGGAGCAAGTTCGATTGAGCGTCAGGTTGCTCGACACCTGCGTACTAATCGATCTCATTCCTGGGACGTGGCCGCTCATCGACCAGCGGTTCGGCGAAGCCCGACTAGCCAGCGAGGGCTTGATGCTTTCGACGGTTTCCGTCCTGGAGTTTCGGTACGGCGCTGAACGGTCTCGGCGCAGAGAAGGCCAGTTGGAAGGCCTTCGACGGATCATGACCGCGGTCGATATTGCCGAGTTCG
>DASYAQ010000451.1:0-2107 GCA_036501225.1 Caulobacteraceae bacterium
CCTGTGGGAGCCGGCCGGCGTCGACCCCAACCTCCGCGCCGAAGTCATCCCGGTCGAAGGCTTCCTGGCCCTGGCCAGCACCGCCCTCGCGATCTGATCAGACGTTGCCTGAAGCGGCGTCGAGCCGGCGAGGCTCATGTCCGGCCACGAAAAACACGAAAAACACGAACGTCGAGCGGCCAATCCCAGGTGCGGGGCTCGTCCTTTTTCGTGCTTTTCGTGTTTTTCGTGGCCAATTCTTCAACGGCCGATGACGCTCGCGCGATTCTTAGAGCTGTTCGGCCAGCAGTCCGATCACGAAGGGGGCCAGCCAGGGGTTGCGGGCGCGTTTCAGCCGTTCGGCGCGGTAGATGTGGGCCAGTTCGGCATAGGCGGCGTCGAAATCCTCGTTGACGATGACGTAGTCGTACTCGGTCCAGTGCTCGATCTCGCCATAGGCGCGCCTCAGCCGACGTTCGATCACGTCCTCGGCGTCCTGGGCGCGCGCATGCAGCCGCCGGGCCAGGTCGGCCATCGACGGCGGCAGGATGAAGACCCGCACCACCTCCTCCGGCGCCGTGGCGGCGATGGCGGCGGCGCCCTGCCAGTCGATGTCGAACAGCACGTCCTGCCCGGCCGAGACCGCCAGGATCACCGGCACTCGCGGCGTGCCATAGCGGTGCTCGTGCACCTCGGCCCATTCCATGAAGGCATTCTCGTCGACCATGGAGTCGAAGGCGGCGCGATCGACGAAATCGTATTCGCGTCCATGCGCCTCGCCCGGACGCGGCGCCCGCGTCGTCACCGAGATCGACAGGTCGAGCGTCGGGTTGTCGGCCACCAGCCGCCGCGACAGCGAGGTCTTGCCCGCGCCGGACGGGCTGGAGACCACCAGCAAAAGCCCGCGCCGGGCGCGTTCACTCGACATTCTGCACCTGCTCGCGAAGCTGATCGACCGTGGCCTTCAGCTCCAGGCCGATACCGGTCAAGGCGGTGGTGGCGGACTTCGAACACAGGGTGTTGGCTTCGCGCATGAATTCCTGAGTAAGAAAGTCCAACCGGCGACCGACCGAGCCTTCGGCCATCAACAGGGTCCTGGCGGCCTCGACGTGGCTGGTCAGCCGGTCGAGTTCTTCGCGCACGTCGGCGCGGCCGGCCATCACCGCGGCCTCCTGGACGATCCGCTCATTCAGGTCGCCGCCGCGTTCGACCAGTTCGCCGATCCGCCTGGCGAAGCGCTCCTTCAGCAGCACCGGCTGCGCCTGCGCCTCGACTTCCGCCGCCGCGACCTGGGCTTCGATCCGGTCGATCAGGCCGGACAATACGGGCGCCAAGGCCGCGCCTTCCTCCAGCCGCGCCGCCCTCAAGCGGTCGAGACCGTCGCCGATCGCCGCGGTCATCGCCACCCCGGCCGCGGCCAGCGCCTCGGGGGCGTCCAGCTCGCCGCTCGAATCGATGACGCCTGGCAGGCTCAACAGGCCGTCGAAGGACGGCGGCGCGGCGCGGCCGGACTCTACGTACGGCCGGCAGAAGTCCAGATAGCGCTCGATCTGCTCGGCGTTGATGCGCACGCCGCCCTCTTCGCCGGCGCGGCGGGCCTGCAGGGTCACGTTCAGCTGGCCGCGCTGGAAGCGGGCTTGCGCGCCGTCGCGGGCGGCGCGCTCGAGCCCGTCGAAGCCGCCCGGTCCGCGAAAGCGCGTCTCCAGGCTGCGTCCGTTGACCGAGCGCGCCTCGACCGTCCAGGTCCAGCCGCCGGCGGCCCCGTCCACCCGCGCGAACCCGGTCATGCCCGAGAGCGCCACCTCAGCGCGCTCCCTGCCCCGGCGCGGCGACCGGCTTGCCGCCATGTTCGATCGCCCGCCACTGGTCGACGTTCTTCTGGTGCTGCTCCAGGGTCGAGGAGAAGGTGTGACCGCCGGTCCCGTTGGCGACGAAATAGAGCTCGTCGGTGCGCGGCGGGTCCAGCACGGCCGCGAGGGAGGCGCGGCCGGGGTTGCAGATCGGCGTCGGCGGCAGACCGGCGTTCAAGTAGGTGTTGTAGGGGCTTTGCGACTGCAGCTCAGACTGGCGGATCAAATGGCCCAGCGGCGGCCCGCCAGTCAGGCCGTAGACCACGGTGGGATCGGAC
>DASYAQ010000452.1:0-4656 GCA_036501225.1 Caulobacteraceae bacterium
GGCCTTCGACGGGCGGCTGTCGCTCGGCGGCGACCAGCCGGCCATCATCCTGCCGGCGGGCGGCTTCCTGGAGAAGAGCGGCGGCGACTTCGTCTTTGTCGTCGAGCCGAATGGCCGCCGCGCCGACCGACGGCGCATCAGGATCGGCCGCCGCAACGCCGACCAGGTCGAGGTGCTGGCCGGACTGAAACCGGGCGAGCGGGTGATCACCTCGGACTACACCGGATTTGAAAAGATCGATCGCGTGGATCTGACACCCTGAAGGGAGGCGTCGATGTTGAAGCTTGAAAAGGTCTCGAAGACCTATCGGACCACGGAGGTGGAGACCCGCGCGCTCAGCGAGGTCTCGATGGAGATCGCGCCCGGCGAGTTCGTCGCCATCATGGGTCCGTCCGGCTGCGGCAAGTCCACCCTGCTGAACGTGCTCGGCCTGCTCGACAGCCCGACCAGCGGCGCCTACGGCTTCTTCGGCGAGGACGTCGCCCGTCTGCCGGAGGCCCGGCTGACGGCGCTCAGGCGCGACCGCATCGGTTTCGTCTTCCAGAGCTTCAACCTGATCGACGACCTGAGCGTGGCCGAGAATGTCGAGGTCGGCCTGCTCTATCGCGGCGGTCCCGGCGGCCAGCGGCGCAAGCGGGTCGAGGAGGCGCTGCAGCGGGTCGGCATGGCGCACCGCGCCCGCCACAAGCCGCAGCAGCTTTCCGGCGGCCAGCAGCAGCGGGTCGCGGTGGCCCGCGCCCTGGTCTCCAGGCCCAGCCTGATCCTCGCCGACGAACCGACCGGCAATCTCGATACCGCCAACGGCGAGGCGGTGATGGCGCTGTTGCGCGACGCCTGCGCCGCCGGGGTCACGGTGGTGATGGTCACCCACTCCCTGGTCCACGCCGCCGAGGCGCAGCGGACCATCAAGCTGCTCGACGGCCGCGTCGTCAGCGAAACCCTGCTCGCGGCCTGAAACGGGAGGAGCGTCATGTTCCGCAACTATCTCTCCGCCGCCCTGCGCAACCTGGAGCGCAACAGCCTCTATGCCGGGGTGACCATATTCGGCCTCGCCGTCGGTTTCGCCGCGGCCCTGCTGATCGCCCTCTATGTGCGCGGCGAGCTGACCTACGACCGGTTCATCCCCGGCCACGACCGGGTCTACGTCTATTCGGAGCGCATCGAATATCCGGGCGAGCGGCCGGTGCTGACCGACTCCAGCTCCGTCCGCGTCGGGCCGGCGCTGAAGGCGGAGTTTCCGCAGATCCAGTACGCGGCGCGGCTCACCGGCAAGGACCTGCCCGCCACCGTCAAGCGCGGCGATTTTACGGCCTCGGAGTCGAATCTCACCTGGGCCGACCCCGACTTCTTCCGGGTCATGCCGTTGCCGGTGGTCGCCGGCGACCTGGCCAGCGCGCTGGACGAGCCCGACGGGCTGGTCATCACCCGCGCCATCGCCCGCAAATACTTCGGCCGCGATGCGCCGATCGGCCAGTCGCTGTTGATCAACGGCGCGCCCATGAAGGTGACCGCGGTGATCCAGGACCTGCCGCCGACGACCCACCTGATCTTCGACATGTACGGATCCACTCGTGCGCCGCAGTCGCCCATGCCGGGGTTGGAAAAGCGCGACACGCCGCAGAACCTGGTGGTGATCACCTATGTCCGGCTGCAGCCTGGCGCGAGCGCCGCCGGCGTCGACATGGGGGGCTTCGTCCGCCGCCACTTTTCGCCGGAGCAGCTCGGCGAGGCTTCGAGCCGCACGCGCATAACCGCCTACCTTGTGCCGCTGACCCAGATCCACCTGCGCCCCGATATACAGGGCGCCTACACCGGGACCGACCCCGCCGTCCTGGCGGGGGTCGGGGCTGTCGGGGTGCTGATCGTGCTGGTGGCGGCGATAAACTTCGTCACCCTGATGACCGCGCGCGCCACGCGCCGGGCGGTCGAAGTCGGGGTGCGCAAGGCGGCCGGCGCCACCCGGCGGGACCTGATCGCCCAGTTCATGGGCGAGGCGCTGATCCACGTCGCCATGGCCGGCCTGATCGCCGCGGCCCTGGCCGAACTGGTGCTGCCGGGCTTCAACATCCTGGTCGGCCGTAAGATCGTCATCGACTACGGCGATCCGATCCTGTTCGCCGCCCTGCCGGCCCTGGTGCTGGCGGTGGGACTGGCCGCCGGCGCCTATCCGGCCCTGGTGCTGTCCAACTTCCGGCCCGCGATCGTGCTGAAGGGCGGCCTCGCGCCGTCGGGCGGCAGCGCCCTGGTCCGTCAGATGCTGGTGGTCGTGCAGTTCGCCGTGCTGATCGGTCTGATCCTGTTTGCGACCACCATCACCCGCCAGACCCTGTTCGCCATCAACCAGGGCATGCGCCTGGACAAGAATCAGGTGCTGCTGGTGCTGGCCAAGCCTTGCACCGACGACCTGCGCGACGCCATGGCCGCCGTGGGCGGGGTCGAGAAGGCGGCCTGCGCCTCGGCCCAGGCGCTCAATCTCAGTGTCATCGGGACCAAGGCGACGGTGGCTGGGCGCGACGTCGGGGTTTATACCGGGCCGGTCGATTACGACTTCTTCGGCGTCTACAACATCGCCCCGCTCGCTGGCCGGCTGTTCGACCACAACCGCCCGGCCGATGGCTACGCGGCCGGGGCGCCGTCCAATCCGCCGCTGGTGATCAACGAGACAGCGCGGCATAAGCTGGGCTTCGCCAACGACCAGGCGGCCATCGGCAAGACGGTGACCTGGCCCTTCCACACCGACCTGGACTCAGCCTTCGGCAAGGACCCGGCAAAGCCCTCGCAGATCATCGGCGTCGTTCCCGACTTCACCTTCGGCTCCATGCGCGAGCCGATCTTGCCCATGCTGTTCATGGTCGGGCCCAAGGTGTCCTACTATTCGCTGGCGCTGAACCTGCGGCTCGATCGCAACCACATCCCGCGGGCGCTGGCGGGCATTGACCAGGTCTGGCGGCGGTTCGAGCCGGGCGACCCGATCCAGCGCTTCTTCGTCACCGAGTTCGCCCTGCACGCCTATATCGACACGCTGCGCGAGGCGGGCCTGATCGTGGCGGCGGCGCTGGTCGCCCTGTTCATCGCCGCGCTCGGCCTCTTCGCGCTCTCCGCCTACACGACCGAGCGGCGGACCAAGGAGATCGGCGTCCGCAAGGCCATGGGCGCGGGCACGAGCGCGGTCTTAAGGCTCTTGATCTGGCAGTTCAGCCAACCGGTGCTGTGGGCCAATCTGCTGGCCTGGCCGGTCGCCTTTCTGGTGATGAACTGGTGGCTGCACGGCTTCGCCTATCACGTCGACCAGGCGCCCTGGGTGTTCGTGGCCGCCGGCGCCGCCGCCCTGATCGTCGCCTGGGCCACCGTCTTCATCCATGCCCTCCGCGTCGCCCGCGCCAAACCCGTGGGCGCGCTGCGGTACGAATAGCCCCTAATATCCGCTCATCCCCGCGACTGCGAAGCAGAGGCGCGTAGCAGCCAAGGCGGGGACCCAGGTTTTTGCTTGAGGCGATGAGGTGCTGGGAGATGGCCGGTCTTGACACCAAGCACACCAAGCACACCAAGAAGAGTAAGGGTCAGCGCTGACCCTTGGTGTGCTTGGTGGTGAAAAGCTGGGGGCCCGCTTGCGCGGGGCTAACAGAAAAAACCTGGGTCCTCGCTTTGGCTGCTACGCGCCTCTGCATCGCAGTCGCGGGGATGAGCGGATTAAATTAGATCGTGGCCGCCAGCACGCTCGCGAGGCTCTCGCTCAGCGGAACCTCGCCTTCGATCTCGAGCACCGGGCAGGGGAGGCGGGTTAGCCAGGCGCGGGCGTTGACCAGGTTCTGGACCGGGTACTCGCCGGTTTCGTAGCCCTCGGCGGCGGCCATGAAGTAGCGGTTGGACTCGTACTGGCTGCCGCCGGGGTCGATCTTGGCGCCGTAGCGTTCGCGTTCGCGCTTCGACAGACGGGCGATGCGCGCCTCCTGCGGGATGTGCAGGAAGACCACCAGATCGAACAGCGGCATCACCTCGTCGTCCCAGCGCAGCAATGAGCCGGACAGCACCCAACGCTCGACGCCGGCGATCGCGGCGGTGAACAGCGCCCAGCGCTCGGCCGGCGCGGTCCGGTGCACGAACGGCGGCTCGCTCGGCGCCCAGGCGAAGTCGTCGGCGTCGAGATGCCTGGCGCCCAGCGCCTCGGCCACCGCCGCGCCCAGCGTGGTGGTCCCCGACCCTGACGCGCCGGTGATGTGGATGCGCCGATAGCGCCGCTCGCCTCCGCTCAAGTTGATGCAAGTCCCTGTTTCATGGGCGGCGGGCGGCCGGCCCTAATTCGGCCGCCTGCGCCGCGCCAGGGCGGCGAGGGCCAGCATCGCGGCGCCGAACGCCGCCATCACCGAACCCCAGATCAGGTCGATGTTCAGGCCGGCCGTATGGGCGGAGACGATCGCCGGCTCGCCGGTCAGGCCGGCGCCGGCGACCAGGACGCCGATGGCCAGGAAGAGCAGGCCGATGGGCAGGCGGATGTCGAAGGGCATCGCCGGAGTCCTAGCGGAAGATGATGTTGAGGACGAGGGCGGCGGTCAGCATGATGATCCCCAGCGTCACGGGGTTGGCGTACCAGGCCCCGCGCTCGTCGGTGATTTTCGGGGTCAGCGAATAGACCAGCCCGGCCAGCTCGGCCTCGGG
>DASYAQ010000453.1:0-3354 GCA_036501225.1 Caulobacteraceae bacterium
CAGCCCTGGAGCCGCATCGGAATCTGGTGCGTCGGATCGGGTATGCTGCTTTTTGTCTCGGCCGTGCTCATTGGTCAGATCGCCCCGATCCTGGTCCTGTTCAGCACCGTTCTCGGCGCCGCGCTGGTGCTGCTCGCCGCCGGCTGGCTGAGCCTCCTGGCCGCCTTCGTGAAGCGCCATCAATGGTCGAGGGCGCATCCGTTGATCATGCCGGCCCTGAGCGAGGCCCGGGACGGGGCGGTCGAAACCCGATGACCGGCATCCTGGAAGACAAGGACCGCATCTTCACCAATCTCTACGGCCTCCACGACTGGCGGTTGGAGGCGGCGAGGCAGCGCGGCGCCTGGAACGCCACGGCCGACATGATCGCCATGGGCGGCCCATGGCTGGTCGACCAGATCAAGAACTCCGGCCTGCGCGGCCGCGGCGGCGCGGGCTTCGGCACCGGGCTGAAATGGTCCTTCATGCCCAAGGTCGTGAACCCCGAGCGACCGCACTACCTGGTGGTCAACGCCGACGAGTCCGAGCCGGGCACCTGCAAGGACCGGGAGATCATGCGGCACGACCCGCATCTGTTCGTGGAAGGCTGCCTGATCGCCAGCTTCGCGATGCAGGCCAACGTCTGCTACATCTATGTGCGCGGCGAATACGTCCGCGAGCGCGAGGTCCTGCAACAGGCGATCGACGAGGCCTATGCCGCCAGGCTGATCGGCAAGGACAACGTCCACGGCTGGGATTTCGACTGTTACGTCCATCACGGCGCGGGCGCCTATATCTGCGGCGAAGAGACGGCGCTCCTGGAAAGCCTGGAGGGCAAGAAGGGCCAGCCGCGGCTGAAGCCGCCTTTTCCCGCCGGCGCGGGCGTCTATGGCTGCCCGACCACGGTCAACAATGTCGAATCCATCGCCGTGGTCGGCACGATCCTCAGGCGCGGCGCCGAATGGTTCGCCGGCTTCGGGCGGCCGAACAACACCGGCACCAAGCTGATGTGCATCTCCGGCCACGTGGAGCGGCCTTGCAACGTCGAAGAGGTGATGTCGATCCCGCTGAGGCAGCTGATCGAGGACCACGCCGGCGGCGTGCGCGGCGGCTGGGGCAACCTCAAAGCCATCATCCCCGGGGGCTCTTCCGTGCGCATGATCCCGGCGGCGGAGGCTGAAGACGCCTTGATGGACTTCGACAGCCTCTCGGCGCTGAAGTCCGGCCTCGGCACCGCGGCGGTGATCGTCATGGACAATTCAACCGACCTGGTCCGCGCCATCGCCCGCATCGCCTATTTCTACAAGCACGAGAGCTGCGGCCAGTGCACGCCCTGCCGCGAAGGCACGGGCTGGATGTGGCGGGTCTTGGAGCGCATGGCCAATGGCGAGGCGGAGCCCGAGGACATCGACACCCTGCTCGACGTCGCCAGCCAGGTCGAGGGCCACACCATCTGCGCGCTCGGCGACGCGGCGGCCTGGCCGATCCAGGGGCTGTTCCGCCACTTCCGCCCCGAGATCGAGGCGCGCATCCTGAGCTATCGGTCACGCCGCCCGCACGTCCAGGGCGCAACGCTGGTGGCCGCGGAGTAGTGCCATGGCAGAACTGCTCACCGACAAGGACCGCATCTTCACCAACCTCTACGGTCTCCACAACTGGCGGCTGGAGGGCGCGCGGGCGCGCGGGGCCTGGAACGGCGTCAAGTTGATGGTCGACGCGGGTCCCGACTGGATCATCGAGCAGATCAAGGCCTCGGGCCTGCGCGGGCGCGGCGGCGGCGGCTTCGACACCGGGGTGAAGTGGTCGCTGATGCCCAAGGCGGAGGACGGCGGCGCGCGATACCTGGTGGTCAACGCCGATGAGTCCGAGCCGGGCGCGTGCAAGGACCGGCAGCTGGTCGGCGGCGACCCGCACCTGGTCATCGAAGGCGCCTTCCTGGCCAGCTACGCGATCAAGGCCCACCACGCCTTCGTCTATATTCGCGGCGAGGCGGTGGCCGAGCGCGAGCGGCTGCAGGCGGCGGTGGACGAGGCCATGGCGGAGCGGCTGATCGGCAAGGACAATATCCACGGCTGGGATTTCGACCTAGTCATCCACCACGGCGCCGGCGCCTACATCTGCGGCGACGAGACGGCCATGCTGGAGAGCCTGGAGGGCAAGAAGGGCCAGCCCAGGCTCAAGCCGCCGTTCCCGGCCAATGCCGGCGTCTATGGACGGCCGTCCACGGTCAACAACGTGGAATCCATCGCGGTCGTGGGGGCGATCCTGCGGCGCGGCGCGGAATGGTTTCTGGGCTTTGGCCGCCCCAAGAACGCCGGCGTCAAGCTGATGTCGGCCTGCGGGCACGTCAATCGCCCGATGGTGGTCGAAGAGGCCATGTCGACGCCGATGCGGACCCTGATCGAGCACCATTTCGGCGGCGTGCGCGGCGGCTGGGGCAATCTGAAGGCGGTCATTCCCGGCGGCGCGACCTGCCCGATGATCACGGCCGAGCAGGCCGAGACGATGCTGATGGATTACGACTCGCCGCGCGAGTTCAAGTCGATGATGGGCACCGCCACCATGATCGTGATGGACAGGTCCACCGATCTCGTCCGCGCCATCGCCCGCATCAGCCGCTTCTTCAAGCACGAGAGCTGCGGCCAGTGCACGCCCTGCCGCGAGGGCACGGGCTGGATGTGGCGGATCATGGAGCGGATGGCGGTCGGCGATGCCGAGCCCCACGAGATCGACCTTCTGCTCGAGGTGGCGTCGAACATCGAAGGCGGTCATGCGATCTGCGGTCTGGCCGACGCCGCGGTCTGGCCGATCCAGGGCCTGTTCCGCAACTTCCGGCCCGAAATCGAGGACCGCATCGCCAGCTATCGCGCCCGGCGGCCGCACGTGCAGGGCGCGACCCTGATCGCGGCGGAATAGGCCGGTGCGCGGCAAGGTGCTGACCTATAGCGACCACGACGGAGCCGGAGTCATCAGCGGCGACGACGGCCAGCGTTACGGGTTCACGCGCAACGCCCTGCAGGCCGGCTTCAAGACCGTCGTCGCCGGCGCCGATGTCGATTTCCAGATCGCCGGGGCGCAGGCGATCGACGTCTATGTGACCGCCTATACGCCGGGCCTGTCCGATGCCAAGAACCGCATCGCCGCCGCCCTGCTGGCCTGGTTCCTCGGCTGGCTCGGCATCCACAAATTCTATCTCGGCAAGAACAGCGCCGGCCTGATCATGATGCTGTGCGGAACGGTCGGCTGGCTGCTGGTCCTGCCGGGCATGGCGATCTGCCTGGTGGCGCTCATCGAGGCGATCATCTACCTGACCAAGTCGGACCAGCAGTTCTATCAGGACTATGTGGCGGGAGACCGGGCGTGGTTTTGAAGCGG
>DASYAQ010000454.1:0-2565 GCA_036501225.1 Caulobacteraceae bacterium
CAGCGCCTGGTTCGAGGTCTATCTGGGCGGGGCCTGGCGGACCTTCGACGCCCGGCACAACACCCCGCGCATCGGCCGCATCCTCATGGCCCTCGGCCGCGACGCCGCCGACGTGGCGATCACCACCGCGTTCGGCGCGGCGTGGCTGACCGGGTTCAAGGTGATGACCGAAGAGGTCGGCCAGCAGCAATATGCCGGGTCCGCCCTCGAGCGGGCCTGACAGCGCGCCCCACCTAGTTGGGAGCGGGCGTTACCGACGAGGTAAGGGCCTCGCCGACCGTGGTGGTGGCGTGGCCGGCGCTGCGCTGCAGATCGCCGGGCCCGACCACGTCGCCGCAGGCGTCACAGACCATGCGCGGCTCGAACGGCGCGCCGCAGGCCTTGTGCACGAACTCCACCGGACCGCCGGTGCAATAGACGTGGCGGTCGCCCCAGGCGGCCATGGTCACCAGCACGCCATAGAGGTCGCGGCCCTTGTCGGTGAGGGCGTATTCGTGGCGCGGCGGATGGGCGTTGTAGAGCCGCTTCTCCAGCACGCCATGGCCGACCAGGCTCTTCAGCCGCGCCGCCAGCACGTTGCGGGCGACGCCCAGGCGCTCCTGCCACTGCTCGAAGCGCCGCACGTCGGCGAAGGCGTCGCGCAGGATGAGGAGGGTCCAGGGGTCGCCGACCACCTCCAAGGTGGCCGCGACGGAGCAGATCTGCCGCGAATAGTCGGCCGTGCGTCCCATGGCGCGATGTTGCGCGCGCGCTATCTCGAAGACAAGCGCGTTGCGTTTGCAGACGCGCCGCCCCACCTTTCAGGTCCAGCAAAAAGGACCCCGTCATGGCCACCGCCCACGACCCCATCGTCATCGCCGGCTACGCTCGCACCCCCATGGGCGGTTTCCAGGGTGCGCTGGGCTCGGTCAAGGCGACGGAGCTGGGCGCGGTCGCGGTCAGGGCGGCGGTGGAGCGCGCCGGAGTTTCGCCCGAGGCCATCGACCAGATCGTCATGGGCTGCGTGTTGCCCGCCGGCCTCGGCCAGGCGCCGGCCAGGCAGGCGGGCATGGGCGCCGGCCTGCCGCTTTCGGCCGAGGCGACCACGGTCAACAAGATGTGCGGCTCCGGCATGCAGGCCGCCATCCTGGCCCACGATGCGCTCGCGGCCGGCAGCGCCGACATCATCGTCGCCGGCGGCATGGAGAGCATGTCGAACGCGCCCTACCTCTTGACCAAGCACCGCGGCGGCGCGCGGATCGGCCACGACCGGGTCGCCGACAGCATGTACCTCGACGGGCTGGAGGACGCCTATGAGCCCGGCAAGCTGATGGGCGCCTTCGCCGAGGAGTCGGCCAAGGACTACCAGATCGGCCGCGCCGCCATGGACGCCTACGCCATCGAGAGCCTGGCCCGCGCCCGCGCCGCCGTCGAAGGCGGCCGGTTCCACGGCGAGATCGTCCCGGTCAGCGTCGAGACCCGCACCGGCACGGTGCTGGTCAGCGACGACGAGCAGCCGCTGAAGGCCGATCCGGCCAGGATCCCGACGCTGAAGCCCGCCTTCGCCAAGGATGGGGGGATCACCGCCGCCAACGCCTCGTCCATCTCCGACGGGGCCGCGGCCCTGGTGATCACCCGCGCCTCGGTCGCCGAGCGGCTGGGCCTGACCCCGATCGCGCGCATCGCCGGCCACGCGGCCCACGCCCAGGCCCCGGGCCTGTTCACCACCGCCCCGGTCCCGGCCATGCGCAAGGCGCTGGAGCGGGCCGGCTGGTCGATCGGCGATGTCGATCTGTTCGAGGTCAACGAAGCCTTCGCGGTGGTGGCGATGATCGCCATGCAGGAGCTGTCCATCCCGCACGATGTGCTGAACGTGAATGGCGGCGCCTGCGCGCTGGGCCACCCCATCGGCGCCTCGGGCGCGCGTATCCTGGCCACGCTCTTGGCCGCGCTCGAAGCGCGCGACGCCAAGCGCGGCCTGGCCAGCCTGTGCATCGGCGGCGGCGAGGCCGTGGCCATGGCGGTCGAGCGGCTTTGACGCAACCGCGTCATCGATCGAGGATTAGACTGACGATTCCCTGCCGTTTTCCGTTTCGCGAGGCCGCATGACAGACGCCCCCAATCCCGTGATCGACAACGTGGCCGAGCACCGCTTCGAGCTGGTCGAGAACGGCCTGATGGCCTTCGCCGACTATCACCGCCACGGCGACCGCGTCAGTGTCCCGCACGTCGAGGCGCCCGAGGCTCTGCGCGGCACCGGCGCGGCCGGGCGGCTGATGGAAGGCATGGTCGAACGCATCCGCGCCGACCACCAGAAGATCGTGCCCATCTGCCCCTACGCCGTCGCTTGGCTGAAACGCCACCCGGAACACGCCGACGTGTTGGCCTGAGGCGCGCCGCGCCGGCTTAATCAAGCATGGGTTACGCGTCCCTTCTCCCGCGAACACTAGAGCCTGTGTTCAGTTGAGCAAGATGACGCTGGCGGCGAGGTGGACGCCGGCGAGGAAGTTGCGCGCGAGCTTGTCGTAGCGGGTGGCGATGGCGCGGTACTGTTTGAGTTTGCAGAAGAACCGCTCGACGAGGTTG
>DASYAQ010000455.1:0-19023 GCA_036501225.1 Caulobacteraceae bacterium
CGGCGGCATCGCCAAGGGCTCGGCCATCCTGGTCGGCGGCGATCCAGGCGTCGGCAAGTCGACGCTTCTGCTGCAGGTGGTCGGCGAGGCGGCGCGGCGCGGCGCGGCCTGCGCCTACATCTCCGGCGAGGAGGCGGTCGACCAGGTGCGCGCCCGGGCCGGGCGTATGGGGTATGGCGAGTCCAGCGTCAAGCTGGCCGCCGAGACGGCCGTGCGCGACATCGTCGACGGGCTGAAGCGCGAACGCTTCGACCTGGTGGTGATCGATTCCATCCAGACCTTGTGGAGCGACATGCACGAGGCCGGGCCCGGCTCGGTAACCCAGGTGCGCGCCGCGGTCGCCGAACTGGTCCGCTTCGCCAAGTCGCGCGGCGTCGCCATGCTGCTGGTCGGCCACGTCACCAAGGACGGCCAGATCGCCGGACCGAAGGTGGTCGAGCACATGGTCGACGCGGTGCTCAGCCTGGAGGGCGAGCGCGGCTATCCGTTCCGCATCCTGCGCGCCGCCAAGAACCGTTTCGGCGCCGTCGACGAGATCGGCGTGTTCGAAATGGGCGATTCGGGCCTGCGCGAGGTGAAGAACCCCTCTGCCCTCTTTCTCAACGAGGGCGGCGAGCGGGCGGCCGGCGCCGCGGTGTTCGCCGGCGTCGAGGGCTCCAGGCCGGTGCTGGTCGAGTTCCAGGCCCTGGTCGCGCCCTCGGCCTACGGGACGCCGCGCAGGGCCGTGGTCGGCTGGGACCAGGGGCGGCTGGCCATGCTGCTGGCGGTGCTGGAGGCGCGTTGCGGGGTTGGCTTCGCCGGCCGCGACGTCTATCTGAACGTCGCCGGCGGCTTGCGCGTCAGCGAGCCGGCGGCGGATCTGGCGGCGGCGGCGGCGCTGATCTCGTCGGCGCTGGACGTGGCCCTGCCGCAGAACTGTGTCGTCTTCGGCGAGGTCAGCCTGTCGGGCGAGGTCAGGACGGTGAGCCGGACCGAGACCCGGCTCAGGGAAGCCGCGAAACTGGGCTTCGGCCGCGCGCTGGCGCCATCGGGCGTCGCCGAGACCAGGGCGTTTCGGGTGACCGGCGTCGCGCGCCTGATGGAGGCGGTGCAACGGATCGGCGAGGACGCCTGGACTTGACGCTGTTCGACATCATCGCGGTGCTGATCCTGGGCGTCTCGGTCCTGGTCGGGTTCCTGCGCGGCGCGCTGCGCGAGGTCGCCACCGTCATCGCCTTTGTCGCAGCCGTGGTCATCGCCATCTTCGCGCTGCGCCTGACCGGCCCGATCGCGCGCGCGGCGGTGCATCCGTCCTGGGCGGCGACGGGCGTGGCCCTGGTGGTGGTGTTCCTGGCTGCCTATATCGCGCTACGCGTGCTGGCATCGAACCTGATGCGCGGCGTCCACAATGTGAGGGCGCTTGGAACGGCCGACCGGATCGTCGGATCCGGCTTCGGCCTGGTGAGAGGTCTGGTCGTGCTCGGCGTCTTCTATCTCGCCTTCAACCTCGCCCCGCCGGCGATGGGAACCCCCGCCTGGATCGCCAACGCCAGGCTCTATCCCCTCGCCCGCAGCTGCGCCGACACCCTGCGCGCGCTGGCCCCCAAGGGCTCCGCCTTCGCCGGACGCCTCACCCCGGCCCTCGCCAACGCGGTGGAGGAAGGCTCGGACAGCGCCGATAGCGGCGAATCCAGCCAAAGCGGCTATGATGGCCCGGCCAACAGGAGTCTCGATGACGTGACGAGGAAATTGCGGTGACCAGCCAGACGGCCCCTTGGCGCGATGACGACAGGCTGCGGCTGGAGTGCGGCGTCTTCGGCGTCTTCGATACGCCCGGCGCGTCGCAGATCACCGCGCTCGGCCTGCACGCCCTGCAGCACCGCGGCGAAGAGGCCTGCGGCATCGCCGCCTTCGACGGCCAGGGCTTCCACTATGAAAAGTACATGGGCCACGTGGCCGATCACTTTTCCGGACCTGGGCTGGCCGAACGCCTGCCGGGATCGTCCGCCATCGGCCATACGCGCTATTCCACCTCCGGGGCCAATGTTCTGCGCAACGTCCAGCCGATGTTCGCCGATCTGGGCGCCGGCGGCGTCGCCCTGGCGCACAACGGCAACCTGACCAACTTCGTGACCCTGCGCGAGCGGCTGGTTTCCGAAGGGCACATCTTCCAGTCGACCTCGGATTCCGAGGTGATCCTGCAGCTGATCGCGGTGTCGCGGAAAACCCGCTTCGTCGACCGGTTCATCGACGCGCTGAGCCAGATCGAGGGCGGCTACGCCCTGGTCGGCCTGACCAACAAGAAGCTGATCGGCGCGCGCGATCCGCTCGGCATCCGCCCGCTGGTGCTGGGCGACCTGAACGGCAAGCCGGTGCTGGCGTCGGAGACCCGGGCGCTGGACATGGTCGGCGCCAGGTTCGTCCGCGACATCGAGCACGGCGAGGTGGTGGTCATCTCCCGCGAGGGCGCCGAGTCCATTCGCCCCTTCCCGGCCGCCAAGGCGCGGCCATGCGTGTTCGAGTACATCTATTTCGCCATGCCCGATTCGGTGGTGAATGGTCACTCGGTCTATGACGTCCGCAAACGTATGGGCCGGCGGCTGGCTGAAGAAAGCCGGGTCGAGGCCGACGTAGTGGTTCCAGTGCCGGATTCTGGCGTGCCGGCGGCGCTCGGATATGCTCAGGCGGCTGGATTGCCGTTCGAAATGGGCATCATCCGCAACCACCACCTCGGCCGCACCTTCATCCAGCCCAACCAGGATGCGCGTGAGTTGTCCGTCAAGATGAAGCACAGCCCCAACCGCGCCGTGCTCGCGGGCAAGCGCGTGGTTCTGGTGGAGGACTCGATCGTGCGCGGCACGACCATGGCCAAGGTGGTGCGCATGGTGCGCGCGGCCGGCGCCAAGGAGGTGCACCTACGCTCCGCATCGCCAGCAATCAGATTTCCCGATTTCTACGGCATCGACATGCCGCAGCGGGAACAGCTGATTGCCGCCCGCATGAGCATGCCGGAGATGGTTGAATTCTTTGGAGTCGACAGCTTGAACTTCCTCTCCGTCGAGGGGCTCTATTGGGCGATGGATTGCGGCGAGCGCGACCCGGTCTGTCCGCAGTTCACCGACCACTATTTCACCGGCGACTATCCCACCCGCCTGCTCGACCGCGAAATCGCCGAGGGGCGCAACGAGCAGGTGGAGCGGCAACTGTCCTTCCTGGTCGACGCGTGAGCGCGCTGGACGGCCGGATCGCGCTGGTCAGCGGCGCCAGCCGCGGCATCGGCCGCGCCGCGGCCCTGGCCCTGGCCGCCGCCGGCGCGCACGTCATCGCCACAGCCCGCACTCAAGGGGCGCTGGAAGCGCTGGACGACGAGATCCGCGCCCTGACCGGCGAGAGCGCCACCCTGGTTCCTCTCGACCTGGCCAACGGCGACGGACTCGACCAGCTGGGCCTGGCCATCCACCAGCGCCACGGCCGCCTCGACGTCCTGGTTCACGCCGGCGCCATGCTGGGGGGCTTGTGGCCGGTGGCGCATATGGGCCCGGCGCACTGGGACCAGATCGTCGCGGTCAACCTGACCTCGGCCTATCGGCTGATCCGCTCGATGGAGCCGCTGCTGCGCCAGTCGCGGGCCGGGCGCGCCATTGTGCTGACCAGCGGCGTCGCCGAGCGCCCACGCGCCTTCTGGGGCGCCTATGCGGCCACCAAGGCCGGCCTGGAGGCCCTGGTGCGCTGCTGGGCCGACGAGATCGAGAGCACGCCCATCCGCGCCGTCCTGCTCGACCCCAATGTCATGCGCACCCGCATGCGCGTCGAGGCGTTTCCCGGCGAGGACCCGGAAACCCTCCCCGACCCGTCCGAGATCGGGCCGATGATCGTCGAACTGGCGGCGCGGGCCGACCTGGGCCTGCCCAAAGAGACCGTCAAGTTCAGCGCTTGGAAGGCCGCGGGCGCGGCGGCCGCGCGCGCTTAGCCTTCAGCCGCAGCCGATTAATGCGCGAATTGCGGTCGACGGGCTTCTGCTTGGCCCGGCCGCTCGGCCCGCCGTCGGCGTTCACGAACGGGTTCTTGTTCGACTTGATGGTCAGCCGCACCGGCACGCCGGGCAGGTCGAAGCTCTCGCGCAGGCTGTTGATCAGGTAGCGGCGGTAGCTGTCGGGCAGCTGGTCGGCGCGCGAGGCCATCATCACGAAGGTCGGCGGACGCGCCTTGGTCTGGGCCATGTATTTCGGCTTGATGCGCCGGCCGCCCACCGCCGGCGGCGGATGGCGCTCGAGGGCGACGTGCAGCCAGTCGTTCAGGTCGCGGGTCTTCAGCTTGGTCGACCAGTCGGCGTGCACCTTGATCACCGCCGGCATCAGCTTGTCGAGGCCCCGGCCGGTCTCGGCCGAGAGCGCCACCACCGGTGAGCCGCGCAGCTGCGGCAACAGCCGCTCGGCCTCGGCGGCGAAGGCCTTGAGCAGGCCCTGCTCATCCTCGATCAGGTCCCATTTGGCCAGCACGAAGACCAGGGCGCGGCCCTCGCGCTCGATCAGGTCGGCCAGCTGCAGGTCCTGGGTCTCGAACGGGTGGGTGGCGTCCATCACCAGCAGCACCACCTCGGCCATGCCGATGGCGCGCAGCGCGTCCTGGACCGACAGCTGTTCGAGCTTTTCCTCGACCCGCGCCTTGCGCCGGATGCCGGCGGTGTCGACCAGCCGCAGCCGCCGGCCCTGCCAGCTCCAGTCCACCCGGATCGAATCGCGGGTGATCCCGGCTTCCGGCCCGGTCAGCAGCCGGTCCTCGCCGATCAGCCGGTTGACCAGGGTCGACTTGCCGGCGTTCGGCCGCCCGACCACGGCGATCAGGATCGGCGCCTCGCTGTCGACCGCCTCGGCCGCCTCCTCGACGCCGTCGGCGGCGAGCCGCAGCACGTCGTAGAGGCCCGACATGCCTTCGCCATGCTCGGCGGAGATCGGGATCGGCTCGCCCAGGCCCAGCTCGAAGGCCTCGTTGGCGCCGGCGTTGCCCGCCCTGCCCTCGGCCTTGTTGGCCAGCAGCACCACCGGCTTGTCGCGGCGGCGCAGGATCTCGACGAACTCGCGGTCCAGCGGCACGATCCCCTCGCGCGCATCGATGACCAAGAGCACGATGTCGCAGTCCTCGATCGCCAGCTGCATCTGCGCCTGCATGCGCGCGGCCAGGCTCTCGTCGTCCTGGTTTTCGAAGCCGGCGGTGTCGATCAGCTCCAGGTCGAGGTCGCCCAGCCTGCCATGGCCATAGCGGCGGTCGCGGGTGACGCCCGGCCGGTCGTCGACGATGGCGAGCTTGCGCCCCGCCAGCCGGTTGAACAGCGTGGACTTGCCGACATTGGGTCGGCCGACAATGGCGAGCTTGAGCGCCACGGCCTACCGTATGGCGATCAGCTCCGCCGCCGTGGTCGCGACGTAGAGGTTCGGGCCAACCGCGATCGGGGTCATCAGGGCGTCCGAGCCCAGCTTCAGCCGTCCCTGCACCGCACCGGTCTTCGGATTGAGCGCGACGGCCTCGCCCAGGCTGCCGACCAGCACCAGGTTGGGGCCGGCCAGGATCGGGCCGGACCAGATCGCGCGGTCCTTCTTGCGCTTGCCGTGGTTGAGATCGCTGATCCAGTAGATCTGGCCGTTGTCGCGCGAGGCGCAGACCACGCGTCCGAGCGTGTCGCTGACATAGACCACGTCGCCCACCGGCCACGGCGTCGTCGTCGAGGTCACCGGCAGGGTCCAGCGCTGGGCGCCGGTGCGCATGTCGATCGCGGCCATCAGGCCGGAATGGCTGACCGCATAGACGTCGCCGCGATAGATCACCGGCCGGCCGGCGATGTCACGGATTTCAGAGAGCGCGCTGTTGCGGTTGGACTTGGAGAGCTCGTCGCTCCACAGCGCATTGCCGTTGGCCGCCTGCAGCGCCACCAGCTCGCCCGAGGCGAAGGCGGTGACCACCGCTTCGCCCGAGATCGCCGGGCTGGACGCCGCCAGGATGCGCGCCGGCTCGACCAGGGCCTGGTGCGACCAGCCGGGCTGGCCGGTGGCGGCGTCGAAGGTCATCAGATTGTCGTCGGTGGACTCGGCGAACACCCGGCCGTCGGCCACCGTCGGCGCCGCATGCACCGGCGCATCGGTCGGCGTGCGCCAGATCACCTTGCCGGTATTGGCGTCGAGCGCCGCGACGAAGCGGTAGCCGGACGCCACATAGAGCCGGCCGCCGTCCAGGGCCAGGCCGCCGCCGAACGCTTCGCGCTCACGCCCGTTGTGGTTGGACAGGTCGGTGCGCCAGACCTGGCGGCCGTCGGCCAGATCGAAAGCCGCGACGCCCGCGGCGCCGTCCATCACATAGATGCGGCCATCCGCCGCCACCGGCGGGGCGGTCACGTGAAAAGCCCGGTTCGAGCCGCGGCCGAAGCCGCGCCGCCAGGCGACGGTGAAGGCGTTTCCGGCATTCGGATGCTCGACCGACTGCTCCGGCGTGCCGCCAGGCAACGGCCAGGCCGTGACCGTCTGGGCGTCGGGCAGGTAGAAGTCCTGGCCTTTCAGGGCATCGGAGACGCTCAGCGTATCGCCGGGGCCGAGCACCGAAATCCGCTCGCCGGTGCCGGTATATTTGCCGGGCTTCGGGCGATTGAACGGATTGGGCAGGTGGAGGCAACCCGAGACCGCGAGCGCGAGCGCCAGGATGGCCAGCAGACCGAGCGTGCGTCTCGATGTCATTGGGCGGCTCCCGCGGGCGTGGATTGGTCGGGGGCCGCGCCCGCTGTCGGGGCGGCGGGCTGAGGCGGCGGCGGCGGCAGGACCATGGCCGCCTTCACGGTGGCGGGCAGGCCCGTGGCCGTGCCGGCTTTGATCAGGGTGATGGCGGCCTGGGCGCGTTCGCGCACGTCCTGCGGGGCATCCTCCATCAAGGTCAGCGCCTGGAAGTCGCTCAAGGCGTCTTTCGTGCGCCCGGCGTTCAGCTGCGCCATGCCCAGCGCCTCGCGCGCCAGGGCGTGGAACGGCCGTTTGGAATCCATAAGCGGTTGCAAGCGCGCCTCGACCTGATCGTAGGGCGCGGTGTCGAGCAGGGCGAAGGCGGATTTGAGGCGGGCGGAATCGGCGATCACCGGATTGGAGGTGGCCGCCGCGGCCTTGTCGAACAGCACCACCGCTTCCGGCGCGCGCTTCTGGTCCATGCGCACCCCGGCCTGTTGCATCAGGGCCAGCGCCTGATAGCCCGGCGTGGCCTTGGCGGCGGCCTGACCGAACTTGGCGTAGGCCCCGTCGAAGTCGCCCTGGCTGAGCTTGTCCAGCCCGTCGGCATAGGCCTGCGAGGCCGCCTCGGTGTTCTTCTCCTGGTAGGAACCGTAGCCCCAGACCGCCAGCGCCACGGCGAGCGCCAGCGCCAGCAGGCCGCCGATCCATGGCAGGTATCGCCGCGCCAGCACGGCTAAGCGGTCTGAGCGAAGCTGCTCGTCGACCTCTTCAAAAATATCAACCACGTATGGGGGCTCCGCGCCTGCGCCTGGGAAGTGCGAGGCCGGGAACCTATAGCCTCAAAAGCGCCGCCGCAACGCAGCCTTTAGCCGCTACTCGGCCGCCTTGGTGAAATAGGTCTCCGCGGCGCTGGGAAAGAGCCGGGCGCGGACGTCGTCGGCATAGGCTGCGACCGCCCGATCGATCTCGCCGCGCAGGTCGGCGTAGCGGCGCACGAACTTCGGCGTCCAGTCGAACAGGCCCAGCATGTCGTCGGTGACCAGGATCTGGCCGTCGCAGGCGGCCGAGCCGCCGATGCCGATGGTGGGCGCGTCGATCGCCTCGGTGATCTCGCGGGCCAGCGATTCCGCCACCCCTTCGACGACGACGCAGAAGGCGCCGGCCTCGGCCGTGGCCCTGGCTTCCTCCAGCACCCGCGCGCGCTCGGCCGGGTTGCGGCCCTTGGCCTTGAAGGCGCCTTCGACCAGCACCGACTGCGGCCGCAAGCCGACATGGCCCATCACCGGGATGCCGCGGTTGACCAGATAGGCGATGGTCTCCGGCACGTCGCGCCCGGATTCGACCTTCACCCCTTGGGCGCCGGTCTCCTTCATGATGCGCACGGCGTTGGCGTGGGCGACCCGCGGATCGGCTTCGTAGGAGCCGAAGGGCATGTCGACGATGACCATGGCCCGTCTCGACCCGCGCATCACCGCCTGGCCGTGCAGGATCATCATCTCCAGGGTGACGCCGACGGTATTGGGCAGGCCGTGCAGCACCATGCCCACCGAATCGCCGACCAGCAGCAGGTCGCAGTGAGCGTCCAGGATCTCCGCCATCGGCGTCGTATAGGCGGTCAGGCAGACGATGGGTTGGCGGCCCTTGCGGCCCGCGATGTCGGGAGCGGAAACCCGCCGGATCTGGTCTTGACGCTGTGCGGACATGGAACGGGCCCTAAAACTCTTTCATGACGCGGGTGACCGCGAAGCCGATGGCCGCCACCGCGAACATCCCGGCCACCCAGAACATCCCCACGTCCGGCGGCAAGCTCTGCGGCATGACGCCGGCCTGGACAAGGTCGATCAGCTTGCCGGTGAGCAGCCGTCCCGACTGCGAGGTCGCAACGCCCAGCCGTTCGACCAGGCCGCCGCCCAGGAGTTGCGCCCCGCCGACGACGCCGCCGACCAGGCCGAGCCCGCCGATCAGCACCCGGCGCAGCGTCCAGCCGCGCTGCAGGGTTTCATCGACCTTCAGCGCGAACAGGCTGGCGTCGCCCAGTTCCGGCGCCTCGGCGAACATCCGGTTCAGTTCGCGCTCAAAAATGAGATCAGCCATGACCGCTGGCCTCCTCCGCATCGAACTCGCGGCCCGGCGCCAGGCGGCGCCTGAGTTTATCCAAACCACGTTTGACATGGGATTTGACCGTTCCAAGTGGCGTATTCAAGGCCTCCGCCGCCTCGCCATGGGAGAGCCCCCCGCCATAACAGAGGCAGACGCACAGCCGCTCGACGTCCGAGAGCGCCCGCAAGGCCTCGTCCAGATCGATCCGCGCGGCGCTCGCAGCCTCGCCGCCGGTCGTCGCCTCCCGCTCGGCGTCCGCCAGCATCGCCGCCGCCTGGCCGCGCGCGTCGCGACGCCAGCGCTTGACGTAGAGCCTGGCCGCGATCCGCTTGACCCAGGCCTGGAACGTGCCCTCGCCGCGGAAGTCGCTGATCTGCTCGAAGGCGGCCAGGAAGGCGTCCTGCGCCACGTCGTCGGCCAGGGCCGGCGCCGCGCCCATGCGGCGCAGCAACGCGCGCACGGCCGATCCGTGCCTGCGGATCAGCTCGCCGAACGCCGCACGCCCGCCCGCCGCCGCCAGGGCGACAAGCTCGAGGTCGTGCGCCGAAGCGCGCTCTGTCATGGAGTCCGCCATAGCGGTCGCCCGGTTTAAGCCACCCCTGGGGTCAATTTCAGGCCCTGGGTCCGCTGCGCCTGGACATCCACAGCACCAGATAGGCCAGGCCGATGAAGCCGGGGATGGCCCCCGCCCCCGCCGTCGAGCCGCCGATGATGCCGGCCGGGATCGGGTTGACGTACATGAAGCCCCAGAACAGGCCCGCGCCCAGACCGACCAGGCCGAGGCCGACGGCGATCAGGATGATGGCGCGCCTGAGGTCGGCGTCCACCGAGCCCCCGCCGTTCTGTCGCGGGGCGGCGGCGGTGAGCTTCTCGATCAGCTCCGGCGGCACGGGCTGGCCCTTCTCGTAGGCCACCCGCAGCGTCTCATGCAGCTGCGAGCGCTCACGCGCGGTGAAATAGCTCCGGATCCAGAGCGGTCCGATCACGATCGCGATGATCATGAATATCCCGAGGATCGGGACGATCTGTTCGATAAAGGCCTCAATCATGTTGTCTTCTCCATCTCCATGGACAGCGTGCTGGGGCTGTTTTGATAGGAAGAGGCGAGAAGAGCTACTGTTGGATGCATTCCGCCGCATGAATTCGCGGTAACGGAAGCGCGGCGGGACTTAGTGATCGGCTCCGCTCCACGGATGGCCACCACCTCAACCGGTCATTCGTATTGAACGGGTATGCCGATTCTAGGCGCCCTTGTCCGGTCCGGAGTTCGGCAGGTGGCGGGCCAGATCCATGGCGTCGTGCAGGATACGAACCACCTCGATCATGCCGGCACCCTCGGTGCGGTAGAGGATGAAGTGCCGTCCCCGCCGACAGGAGCGAGCGATGTGCAGGGTTCGCACACCTTCGCCGATATCCTCGCGCGACTTGCTGCCCAGTGGTTCGGGACCCCGCTCCATCGCCTTGATCGCCGCCAAAATGGTTGCGCGATAAGATTCCGCCTGGCGCGGCCCGAACCGCTCAACAGTCCAGGCGACGATATTAATGAAGTCGCGCTCAGCGACAGCGCCAAGCCGAATGCGCCAGCGCACCCGCAAACTATCGATCGCTCGGTCGAGCGACGCGATCGGCAAGATCGCCGAGATAGGCGACAAGGTCGTTGGGGTTGTCGAATTCCTTGAAATCGCCCCGATCCAGCGCCGCCATGCCGGATCGCGCGGCTTCGCGCAGCGCCTCAAGCCTTACTGAGTCCTCTGTCTCTCGTTGCTCGATGAGCCTCAGTCCCTCGCGCATCACCTCTGAGGCGTTCTGGTACCGACCGCTTTGGACGAGAGCTTCGATCATCGATTCCTGCCGTTCAGTCAGGACGACGTTGCGGGTCGACATTCCAGCCATCTCCATCGGTGACAATGTGAACATAGGCCAATTGGCATAATCCGCCAATCGGGCGTTGCGCCAAGGCCCTGGACATACATTCAGCCTTCAGAGATTCATGTGTTCCCTTATTGTTCTCGGCGACAACCATGCTCACGCCCCTGGCCGCGACCGACGCCGGTCTTCCCGTCTTCATCGCCTGCGCCGAGTGCCATGCGCCCAGCCGGCCGCTCGATCTCAAGGCGCTGCTGGCCGTGGGCAAGGCCGACCTGGACATCGAGGCGGCGGCGAAGCGCGGCGCGTTCCGTTGCACCTCATGCCGCTCGCGCAAGGCGGTGGTCATGCCGATCATGGCCGATCTGGTGCGCCGGCAGTGCCGGCTGCATCGGCGCTGTCTGAAATGCGGCGATGAGCGGCATCTGACGGCGATCGAAGCGGTCATCCGCTTCGGCTTCGCGACGCCGCTGGACGAATTGCGCCGCGCCGAGGTGCGGAAGTGTCACACCGGCGGCTGCGGCCTGTCGATCGGCTTCACCGCGACCGCCGACGTGCTGCGCAAGGAGCAGTTCGGCGTGACGAGCGGGTCGGGGAAAAGTGCGAAGCGGTTTTCCGCCCGCGACCCGCTCTAGCTCTTAGTGAGCGATCACGTTTATGATTTTGGATTTTCAATCCAAATCATCGTGATCTAGCGCGAACGTCCCTCGTCCACGACGCTGAACGACCCGGCCGGCGACGGCTGCAAAAGCTCGGCTTCCGGCTTGGTCAGATAGAGCCAGGCCGGCCAGTCCTGCCGGGCCAGCACCACGACCTGGCGGTTATGGTACGGCGCGACGTCCGGCCCAGGCTCGGTGGTCAGCATGGTGAAGTCGGGCGGGCCGTTGTCGTTCGCCGGCCGCCAGATGCCGGCGATGCACAGGAAGGCATCGTTCGCCGCCGTGAAGCGATGCCGCTCCTTCGGGTATTTCGACCCGGTGAACTCGAAAAACGCCGAGGCCGGGATCAGGCAGCGATTGTTGTCCTTGAAGCGCCGGCCCTCGGACTTGAAATTGAATACCGGGCCCCTGCCCGCCCCGACCGGCGGAAAGCCGAACCGCATGGGCGTCAGCTCGACACCATTGCCGGCGGCCCTGATCACCGCGGCGGTGTCGCGGATGTTGATCTTGTCGCGCGGCGGCAGGTCGAGATCGGTCTGCACGGTCGGAACGCCAAGCTCGATCGCCCGCATGGCCTCGCAATAGGCCTGATAGGCGATATGCTGCTCGATCTGGTTACACATCCGGCGAGCTTAGCCGCGCCGCCGCCTGATGCGCCAGCCAGTGGCGAGGATATAGCGGCCAAGCGCGAAAACCTCACTTCAAGAGCTTGACGCTTCATCCTAGAAATGGGATATTCGGCTATGGCTCGCGTATTGAGCGCAGGCGAGAAGCCGCTCGACTGGATGGGCTCATCCAAAAAGGACTTCCTCGACTTTCCCGGGCCGGTGAAAGACGAAATAGGCAATGCACTGGGTCTGGCGCAATTCGGCGGAAAACATCCTTCCGCCAAGCCTTGGAAGGGTCAGGGTTCCGGTGTCTTCGAAGTCGTTGAGAACCACGATGGCGACACATGCCGGGCGGTCTACACGGTGCGCTTCGAGGAGGTCGTGTACGTGTTGCACGCGTTCCAGAAAAAGTCGCCGACAGGAATAAGGACCGCCCAGACCGACATCGAAATGGTCAGGCGGCGAATGAAGGTCGCGCAGCAGGATTATGAGGTCAGCTATGCCAAACCGAAGCGCTGAGACGATGAGCGAAGAAGAGGTCACCCGCGGGACCGGGAACGTGTTCGCCGATCTCGGCTACCCGGACGCGGACGAACGGCAGACAAAACTCCGCCTTGCCCACACTATCAATGGGCTAGTTGCGCGCCGGCGCCTGAACCAAGCCACGGCGGCGGAGAGGCTCGGGATCAATCAGCCAAAGGTATCGGCTCTAGCCAACTACAAGCTCGACGGCTTCTCAGTCGAGCGGCTGATGACCTTTCTGACCGCGCTTGATCAGGATGTAGAGATAATCATCCGCAACAAGCCTCGCTCTCGCCCGATCGGCCGGATTTCGGTTATCGCCGACGGATAGCTGACGGACTCGGCGAGAGCGCTACGCTGAGAGCCCGCTGCTAACCTCAGTGCGTGACCCTTGGCCGCAGGTGGTATTGGCCGTTCTGGAAGCCGTCGAAGATCAGCGAAGCGTGCGGGTGGCCCACCGGCTCGCCCGAATCGTCGGGCAGCAGGTTCTGTTCCGAGACATAGGCCGTGTAGGTCTCGCGGTCGTTCTCGGCCAGCAGGTGATAGAAGGGCTGGTCCTTGTGCGGCCGCACGTTCTCCGGGATCTTCAGCCAGTATTCCTCGGTGTTGGCGAAGGTCGGATCGACGTCGAAGATCACGCCGCGGAACGGAAACAGGCGGTGGCGGACCACCTGGCCAATGCCGAATTTTGCGAGTCGGGTGTCCATGACGTCACGAATAATACACCAAGCTGCTGACTGGAACATGAACGATCAAAAGCGCTCGCGCCTTTCGGCGCCGCGGCGGGCTTGCTAGACTTGATCCGAACCAGGCGCAAACCACAACGCGCCTTTTGACGATTTAGATCGGCTTGACATGTCTGACGCGCCCCCGGGCGAGCGGCATCAGAGCGATCGGCCGCAGGGCAAGACGCCGCGCCACCGACCGCGCTCCGATGGGCTCTATGCCGCGCTCGACCTCGGCACCAACAATTGCCGCCTGCTGATCGCCGAACGCAGCCCGGGCGGCTTTCGCGTCGTCGACGCCTATTCGCGCATCGTGCGGCTGGGCGAGGGCCTGAGCCAGACCGGCCGGCTGCAGCCCGCGGCGATGGACCGCGCGGTGGCGGCGCTGAAGGTCTGCGGCGACCGCATCCGCCGGCGCGGCCAGGTCCGGGTGCGGGCGATCGCCACCCAGGCCTGCCGCGCGGCGCTGAACGGCGCCGAATTCCTCGACCGCGTCGAACGCGAAAGCGGCCTGCGGCTGGAGATCATCACGCCGAAGGAGGAGGCCAGGCTCTCCGTGGCCGGCAGCGTCAACCTGCTGGACCGCAGCGGTCGCGCGGCGCTGGTGCTGGACGTCGGCGGCGGATCCACCGAGCTCTCCTGGCTCGATCTGGAAGGTTCGAAGACCAGCATCGGCGGGGCGCAGCCGATCCACGCCTGGCTGTCCATCCCGATCGGCGTCGTCACCCTGGCGGAGCGGTTTCCGGAGACCAAGGCGGGCGATCCCGCCTGGTTCCGCGCCATGGTCGAGGCGATGAAGGTCCCAATCGCCGCCTTCGACAGCGCCGACGGCCTGCGCCCGGTATTCCAGACCGGCGCGGCGCACATGATCGGCACCTCCGGGGCCATCACCAGCCTGGCCGGCCTCTATCTCGGCCTGCCGCGCTACGACCGCTCCAAGGTCGATGGCCTCTGGCTGACCCGCGGCGACTGCGAGGCCATGGCCGACCGGCTGCTCAGGCTCGCGCCCGCCCAGCGCGCCGCCCAGCCGTGCATCGGGCCCGACCGCGCCGACCTGGTGCTGGCCGGCGCGGCGATTCTGCAGGCGGTGCAGGAGCTCTGGCCCTGCGCCAGGGTCCGCGTCGCCGACCGCGGCCTGCGCGAGGGCGTGCTGCTGTCGATGATGGCCGAGCACACCGGGACGCGGCGCTCCAGACGCCGGCGGCGCGGCGCGGCCAATCGTCAGGCCCAGGCCGCGGCATGAGCGAGGAGCCGCCGCGCAAGCGCCTGGTCCGCGCCCCAACCCGGGGCGGCGACGACGGCCGCAACGACGCCGTGCGCGTGCGCATGCAGAAGGGCCGCACGCCCTCGTCCAAGGCCTGGCTCGAGCGGCAGTTGAACGACGACTTCGTGCAGGCGGCCAAGGCCAGGGGCTATCGCAGCCGCGCCGCCTTCAAGCTGGCCGAGATCGACCAGCGCTTTCACCTGCTCAAGCCCGGCGTGCGCGTCGTCGACCTCGGCTGCGCGCCCGGCGGCTGGATCCAGATCGCCATCGAGCGTGGCGCAATCTCGGTGGTCGGGGTCGACCTGCTGCATGTCGATCCGCTGCCGCCGGCGCGGATCCTGGAGATGGACTTCACCGATCCGGCCTGCGGTGAGATGCTGATCGAGCGGCTGGGTGGAACGCCGGACATCATCCTGTCGGACATGGCCCCCAACACCACCGGCCACCGCACCACCGATCACCTGCGCATCATCGGCCTGGTCGAACAGGCGCTGGATTTCGCCATCCAGACCCTGAAACCCGGCGGCGCCTTCGTCACCAAGGCCTTTCAGGGCGGCGAGACCGCCGAAGTGGCGGCGCGGCTGAAGCGTCATTTCGCCTCCGTCCGCCACGTGAAGCCGAAGGCCAGCCGGCCGGAAAGCTCCGAGCTCTACCTGGTCGCCGCCGGCTTCGGCCGCCGGCCGGGCAAGGCCTAGCGACCGAACTGGGCGCGCAGTTCGTCCTTGGCTGACTCCAGAACCTTTTTCTGCGCTACTGGAAGCTCTTTTCCAGCTCTATTAATGTAGAAGGTGAGCATCGACATGGCCGAGCGGAACGGTTCGGCCTTGCGGCGATGGCTGGCCTCGGCCGACCTTTTCAACGAGGCGGCGATCTTCTTCGGGTCCTTCCAGGTGAAGACGTCGCGCTGCAGATCGAGCGCGTCGCTGTGCTCGGTCACGCCTTGCGCCCATTTCCTGGTTTTCCGCTGCGGCATCGCGACCTCCGGCCACTGCTGACGACGGCCTTTCAACCCGCCCGCGCCTCCCCATGTTCCGACCCCGGCGCCGCGGCGGGTGACAAGTGGCGCACGCCTCGCTATACGCGGCCCGCAAAATGGAGAGTCTCATGGAGATTCGCGAAGGGCTTACCTTCGACGACGTTTTGCTGGAACCCGGTCCGTCCGAGGTCATGCCGGGGCAGGTCAACACCCAGACCAGGTTCACGCGCGAGATCAGCTTGAATATCCCGATCGTGTCCGCCGCCATGGATACGGTGACCGAGAGCCGGCTGGCCATCGCCATGGCCCAGGCCGGAGGACTCGGCGTCCTGCACCGCAACCTGACGCCCGAGGAACAGGCCGATCAGGTGCGCGAGGTGAAGCGCTACGAGAGCGGCATGGTCATCAATCCGATGACCATCCACCCGGACACCACGCTGGGCGAAATCCGCGAAATCACCCGCGAGCGCAAGATCTCCGGTTTCCCGGTGGTCGAGCGCGGCACCGGCAAATTGTGTGGAATTCTTACCAACCGCGACATGCGCTTCGACACCGATCCGAAGAAGCCGGCCTCGGCCCTGATGACCGCCGAGAATCTGGCCACGGTGCGTGAGGGCGCCTCGCCATCCGAGGCGCGAGCCCTTCTGCAGCAACGGAAAATCGAGCGACTGATCGTGGTCGACGACGACTATCGCGCCGTCGGCCTGATCACCGTCAAGGACATGGACAAGGCCGAGGCCCACCCGCACGCGGCCAAGGACCCGCAAGGGCGGCTGCTGGTCGGCGCGGCCTCCACCACCGGCGACGACGGCTATGAACGCTCCATGGCCCTGGTCGAGGCCGGGGTCGACGTGGTGGTGATCGACACCGCGCACGGCCACTCCATCCACGTGGCGCGCGCGGTCGAGCGGCTGAAGCGCGAAAGCAATCGGGTGCAGATCGTCGCCGGCAACGTCGCCACCTACGAAGGCGCCATGGCGCTGATCGACGCCGGCGCCGATGCGGTCAAGGTCGGCATCGGGCCGGGCTCGATCTGCACCACCCGCGTCGTCGCCGGCATCGGCGTGCCGCAGCTGACCGCCATCGCCGATGCGGTGCGCGCCGCCCGCGGCCAGGGCGTGCCGGTGATCGCCGACGGCGGCATCAAGTATTCCGGCGACGTGGCCAAGGCGATCGCGGCCGGCGCTTCCTCGGCCATGATGGGCTCGATGTTCGCCGGCGTCGAAGAGGCGCCGGGCGAGGTCTTTCTCTACCAGGGCCGCTCGTACAAGGCCTATCGCGGCATGGGCTCGCTGGGCGCCATGGCGCGGGGATCGGCCGACCGCTATTTCCAGAAGGAGGTGGCCGACACCTTGAAACTGGTGCCCGAGGGCATCGAGGGCCAAGTGCCCTACAAGGGCCTGATCGGCCCCATCCTGCATCAGCTGGTCGGCGGTTTGCGCGCCGCCATGGGCTATGTCGGGGCCCCGGACATCGAAAGCTTCCAGTCCCGCGCGCGCTTCATCCGCATCACCGGCGCCGGCCTGCGCGAAAGCCACGTACACGACGTCCACATGACCCGCGAAGCGCCAAACTACTCCGCGCAGGGCTGAGGCGGCAGAGCATGGGTGATCCAGGACGCCACGAGAAGGCGTCAAACACCGGATCCTTCTCCCCTCGCGGGAGAAGGTGGCCGGTCGCGGACCGGTCGGATGAGGGGCCGCGCCAAATTCTCCACGACTGCGCCGGAGCCCTCCTTCAATGGCCGGCGCGGCCCCTCATCCGTCTGCTTCGCGGCCACCTTCTCCCGCGAGGGGAGAAGGGGCGCGTTGGTTGGCCCGCTGAGCTAACGACGAAGTTCGCTCATGCGTGACGGGGGGCGGGTTTCGGCGGCGATTCAGGTGCTCGAGGACATCGAACAGCGGCATAAGCCGGTGCGGATGGCGCTGAAGACCTGGGGCGAGGCCAGCCGTTATGCCGGGGCCAAGGATCGCGCCTGGGTGTCCGGGCTGGTGCTGGACACGCTCAGGCGCCGGCGTTCGCTGGGCTGGATGATCGGGGCTGGCGATCCCCGCGCGGTGGTGATCGCCGCCCTGGCCCATGCCTGGGGCTGGCCGGTGGAGCGGATCGCCGAAGCCGTCGGCGACGGGCCGCATGGGCCGGGCGCGCTGTCGGAAGCCGAGGCGGCCGCCCTCGCCTCGCCCCGGCCGCTCGAGGATGCGCCGGCGCCGGTGCGCAGCGACTATCCCGACTGGCTGGATGAGCCGCTGGCGCGCCAGTACGGCGACGACCGCGCGCTGGAGACCGCCGCCCTGGCCGCCCGCGCGCCGGTCGACCTGCGCGTCAACAGCCTGAAGACCGACGTCGCGCGCGCCCTGAAGGCGCTGTCGCCGCTGGGCGCCGCGCCGGCCGGCATCATGGCGGACGCCCTGCGTGTGCCCGCGCCTGACGCCGCCGAGCGCGCCGCGCCGGTCGAGTCCGCCCCGGAGTTCCAGAAGGGCTGGTTCGAGGTCCAGGACCTGGGTTCGCAGATCGCCGCCGCGGCCGCCGGCGAGATCAAGGGCCGCCAGGTGCTGGACTTCTGCGCCGGCGGCGGCGGCAAGACGCTGGCCCTGGCCGCGGCCATGGGCAATTCCGGCCAGCTCTATGCCTATGATTCCGACGCCCGGCGCCTCTCCGAGACGGTCAAGCGCGCTGCACGGGCCGGGGTGCGCAACCTGCAGGTCCGCTCGCCGCTCCGGCCCGACGCGCTGGACGGGCTGGAGGGCCGCATGGACCTGGTCTTCGTCGACGCGCCTTGCACTGGCTCGGGAACCTGGCGGCGGCATCCGGACGCCAAGTGGCGACTCACCCCGGCCCAGCTCGAACGCCGCATTGCCGAACAGGACGCGGTGCTGGCCGCCGCCTCGGCCTATGTGAAGCCCGGCGGCCGGCTGGTCTATGTCACCTGTTCGCTGTTGGCGGAGGAGAACGAGGACCGTGTCGCGATCTTCCTGGCCGCCCATCCGGCCTTCGCCAATGCGGCCATCGAGATCGCCGGGACCGAAGCGTGGGCGACCAGCGCCGGGCATCTGCGCCTGACCCCCCGGAATGCCGACACCGACGGCTTCTTCGTCGCCGCCCTGATGCGGAGCGCCGCATGAGCGCCTACGACATCGCCGGCCTGGTCGGCGTGGCGCTGATCCTGGCCGCCTATGCGGCGGCGACCCTGGGCCGGCTGCCGCCAAAGGGCGCGCCGTCGCTGGCGATCAACTTCGTCGGCGCCAGCCTGATCCTGCTGTCGCTGACGCGGAACTTCAACCTCTCCGCCGCCATCGTCGAAGGCGCCTGGGCCGTCATCGCCCTGATCGGCCTCATCCGCCTGGCGCTCGGCCGTCTCCGCGCAGGGCCGCCCGGATGACGCCCGGGCGATTCTCCGCTAAGGGCCGGCCATGAGCGAACCCGTCCGGCATGAGCGCGTCCTGATCGTCGATTTCGGCAGCCAGGTGACGCAGCTGATCGCGCGCCGCGTGCGCGAAAGCGGCGTCTATTGCGAGATCCACCCCTACGACCGGGTCGACGACGCCCTGCTGGACGCCTTCGCGCCCAAGGCGGTCATCTTGTCCGGCGGCCCGGCCAGCGCCGGCGAGGCGCAAAGCCCGGCC
>DASYAQ010000456.1:0-2414 GCA_036501225.1 Caulobacteraceae bacterium
GCGTCGCCTGGAACACCAATGCGATCGGCCTCTACGAGAGCCTCGGCTTCAAGATCGAAGGCCGCATGGTCAAGGCGATCGACCTGCGCGGCAAGCCCGAGGACATGCTGGTGATGGCGCTGACCTGGTGAGTCGAGCGAAAAAGTTTCACCGCCAAGTTCGCCAAGCACGCCAAGAAGAAAAAGATCGGCGCTGAGCCTTGGTGTCCTTGGCGAGCTTGGCGGTAAAACGCGGCTCAGCGGACGGAGAGGCCGCCGTCGATGACCAGTTCGGCGCCGGTGACGTAGCGCGACTCTTCCGAGGCCAGCCACAGCACGCCGTTGGCGATGTCGGCGGGCAGGCCCTTGACGCCGATCGGCACCGCCATGGTCGAGATGGCGTCGAGGTCGGGCGGGGTGTTGGCGCCCGGCGCGCTCGGCATGATGCCTTCCCAGATCGGGGTCTCGATGATGCCGGGATGCACCGAATTGACCCGCACGCCGTCCTTCACCTGCGCGCATTCCAGCGCCACCGCCTTGGTGAACAGCCGCACCGCGCCCTTGGTGGCGCTGTAGGCCGCCAGGGTCGGCGAGCCCTTCAGCCCGGCGACCGACGACATGTTGATGATCGAGCCGCCGTTGCCGGCCTTTCGCATCAAGAGCAGGCCGTGCTTGATGCCGAGGAAGACGCCCTCGACATTGATCGCCTGCTGCCGGCGCCAGTCGGCCAGGGACATGGTGGTGATCGAGGGACTGCCGACCCCGATGCCGGCATTGTTGACCAGGATGTCCAGTCGGCCGTGCCGGCGGTCGATGTCGGCGACGACCGCGATCCACTCGTCTTCGCTGGTGACGTCGTGGTGCAGGTATTCGGCCCTGCCGCCGGCGGCGGTGATGCCGGCGACGACGGTGGGGCCCTTGTCGTCCTGGATGTCGCTGATGATCACGATCGCGCCTTCACGCGCCAGGGTCTCGGCGCAGCCCCTGCCGATGCCGCTCGACCCGCCGGTGACCAGCGCCACCTTGCCCTCGACCCGTCCCATGCGCCGTCTCCCGTTGGCATTCTTGTTGGACGGGTTCTACACCGCGCCGAAAGCGCGCCAAGCCTGACCGTGCGTCATCGCGCGCCTCACCGAGCGGCGGAAAGTTCGTTCAGGACTCCGCGTCGCCTGGCTGGGTCGGCTTCAACTCGTAGCGCAACGACGCCTCGACGGTCAGGCCCGGGATCAGGCTGCGGCGGAAGGCGAGCTGGAAGGACTTCAGTCCGCCGGGCGCCGCGAACCCGCGAACCACCTCGGCATGGAGCTTGCGCCGGTCCTCAAGGTCCATGGTCACGCCCTGGCGCAGCAGATCGTTTTTGGCGGTCTGGTAGAAGCCGTTGATCGAACTGCTCAACGCGACGTCGGTGAGGTGGTGGAATCGGGTCCGCAAGCCGGCGTCGTGCGGGATGACCCCAAAGCCCCGGCTCGGAAAACTGGCTTCCCGCACGCCGGCGATCATCAGCCGCGAGATGATGTCGACGTCCTCCGAGCCATAGCCGGTCATGGCTTCGTCGTAGCCCTCACAAACCGCGAAGTCGGCGCGCGAGACGACGAGCGCGCCCCAGAGGTCGCCCGGCCTGGGATCGGCGAGCAGGAAGTCGCCCGGTCGCAACAGGGCCTGGACATCTTGCGCGAAGGTCTCGCTGACGCGGACATCGGCGTCGATGAAGAAGAACCAGTCTCCGGTCGCTCCGGCCGCGCCGAGGTTCTTGGCTTCCGACCGGTTGAAGGCGGGTCGGTCGGAAACGGCGACCACCTTGGCTCGCGGCCAGTTCACCCGCACCCAGTCGCCGGCGTGGTCGGGGCAGTCGTAATCGACCACCACCACCTCCAACTCGGGCGACGCCATCAGCGCCGGCAGGGTCTGTTGCAGATGCTCGAGCCGGCCCTTGCAGGTGGTGATGGCGGTGAGCCGGGGCACCGGAGGCCTATTGGTAACTCTGCAGCGGACGAACCTCGAGTTCGCCTTGCGCCGTGATCGCCTGGGCGGCGGCGAGGGCGCCGGCGGTGGTGGTGTAGTAGGGGATCTTCATCATCAGGGCGGTGCGGCGCAGCGAGAAGGAGTCCTCCAGCGACTGGCGGCCCTCGGTGGTGTTGAAGACCAGCTGCACCTCGCCGTTCTTCATGGCGTCGACGATGTTGGGTCGGCCCTCCAGCACCTTCTTGACCAGCTCGACCTCCAGCCCCGCCTCGCGCAGGAAGTCGCAGGTGCCGCCGGTGGCGATGACGCGGAAGCCGGCCGCCAGCAACCGTTGGGCGGGGTCGAGGATGAAGGGCTTGTCCGCCGCCTTGACCGAGACGAAGGCGCAGCCGGCGCTGGGCAGCACGACGCCGCCGCCGAGCTGGCTCTTGGCGAAGGCGCGCGCGAAGGCCGGACCCATGTCCTCGCCGGGGC
>DASYAQ010000457.1:0-2956 GCA_036501225.1 Caulobacteraceae bacterium
TGTCGCGACGTGGTCGCCGCGGTCAGCCGCGCCGGCGGATTCGGCGTCCTGGGCGCCACCGGCCACTCGCCGGAGAGCATCCATCGCGAGCTGAAGTGGATCGACGAGCATGTCGACGGCAAGCCCTATGGGCTCGATGTGCTGGTGCCCGAGAACATGGCCACGGCCGGCGAGGTCGGCGTCACCTACAACAGCCTGAAGACTCGGGTGCCGGACGAACACCGCCAGTTCGCCGCCGACCTGCTCGAAAAGGCCGGCGTGCAGCTGGCCGTGCAGGAGGTGTCCGACGACCGGCCGCAGCCGTTCGATCCGGAGACGGCGCTTCGGGTGCTGGAAGCGGCGTTCGAGCATCCGATCAAGCTGATCGCCAATGCGCTGGGCGTGCCGCCGCCGGCGATGATCGCCATGGGCAAGACGCACGGCGTGCCGGTCGCCGCCCTGGTCGGAGCCAAGGAGCACGCCATCCGCCAGGTCAATGCCGGGGTCGATATCCTGGTGGTGCAGGGCACGGAGGCCGGCGGCCATTGCGGCGAAGTCACCACCATGGTGCTGGTGCCCGAGGTGCTCAACGCCATCAAGCCGATCCGCGACGTGCCGGTGCTGGCCGCCGGCGGCATCATGAACGGCCGGCAGATGGCCGCCTGCATGGCCATGGGCGCGGCCGGGGTCTGGACCGGCTCGGTCTGGCTGGCCACGGTCGAGAGCGAGACCAGCGAGATCTTCCGCCAGAAGATGATCGAGGCCTCGTCGCGCGACGCCGTGCGCGTGCGCAGCCGCACCGGCAAACCCGCCCGCCAGCTGCGCTCGGCCTGGACCGAGGCCTGGGAGCGCAGCCCGGAAAGCCCCGGCGCGCTGCCCATGCCGCTGATGAGCCTGGTCAGCGAAAACGCCCTGCGCTCGGTCGAGCGCTCCGCCGCCGCCGGCAACGACAAGGCCCGTGAGATGGTCACCTATTTCGTCGGCCAGGGCGTCGGCCTGATCGACTCGGTCCGCTCCGCCGGCCAGGTGGTCCAGGAGTTCAAGCTGGAGTTCGGCGAAGCGGTCGAGCACATGAACAACCTGGTCTCGGAATAGAGACGATCCGTCTCCAGGGCGCAGAAGACCGCCACTTGGCGAGAGCAGGGTGATGACCGAAGACGCAACACCGGCGCCCGATCCGCGCATGGACGTCTACGCCCGGCCGCAGACGCTCGTGCGGATTGGCCGTCGCCGCCGGCTCAATGTCCGTCTCACCGGCGAAGGCGCGCCGACCGTCATCCTTTCGGCCGGCGGCGGCGGGTCGACAATTCACTGGCTGCGGGTCCAGGAGCAGCTCTCGCGCACCCACAGGGTCCTGTCGTTCGACCGGGCCGGCATGGGCTTCAGCGATCCCGGCCCAGCGCCGAGAACGACCGGCCGCGCCGTCGATGACCTTCGCGCCGCCCTGTCCGCCTTGGGAGTTCCTCCGCCCTACGTCCTGGTCGGCCACTCCATGGGCAGCTTCGACGCGCGGCTGTTCACCTTCCGCCATCCGGAGGAGGTGCTGGGCCTGGTGCTGGTCGATCCTCGAGGCGACCGGCTCTCCGAGCGCTTGGCGGCCGTGTCGCCCGGCTTCGTGGCCCAGTATCGCGAGGAGGTTCGTGGCTTTCGCCGGAACGCCGCGATCGCGGCCCGCCGCCCGGAGCCGGGCTCGCCGGAATACCAGGCCCTCGTCCCGCCTGACGACCCGCGGCTGACCCCGGCGGTCAACGCGGCCTTCCGCAACGCGGCCCTGCGACCCTCGTTCTGGCGGACCATCGTCTCGGAGGGGGAGAACCTGGATACGAGCTCGGCCGCCGAACTCGCCAGGGCCAGGCGACCCCTCGGGATCATGCCGCTCATCGTGCTGACCGCTAGCCAGCCGCCGTTTCCTGGGTCGACGCCCGATGAGACGGCCGCCGTCATGAACCTATGGAAATCGTCTCATGACGAGTTGGCCGGTCTGTCAGACAAGGGCGTCCGGCGTGACGTGCCGAACGTCGGCCACATGATCCCCACCGAGCGACCCGAAGTGGTGGTGGACGCCATTCGCGAGGTCGTCGCCGACGCCGTTCGCGAGCAGAGACGCTCCTAGAGCGGGCCTACGGAAAAGTGTGTAGCGGTTTTCCGCCCGCAACCCGCTCTAACTCTTAGGGATCGATCACGTTTATGATTTTGGATTGTTCAATCCAAAATCATCGTGATCTAGGCGCCGCTGGTCAGCCGCGGACCACCAGGCCGGCCAGGATCACCACGACCCCGACCTGGGCGGCCATCCAGCAGAGCGGCCTGAGGCCCGGTGGACCGACGACGTAGGCGGGCACGTAGAGCACCCGAGCCGCAAAGAAGAGCCAGGCGCCGACATTTGCCGCGGCGCCGGTCGCGCCCGCGGCATGGACCACGAAGAGCGCCGCGGCGAACTGCGGGAAGATCTCCAGCAGGTTGCGGTGCGCGCGCACGACCCGTCCCGCCAGGCCGACCGCCTCCCTGGGCTGGTCGCGCGGCCCCAGCACCCAGTCGCCGCCGAGCTGGCGCAGGCTGACGATGCTGGCCGCCCCGAGCTGCACCATGGCCAGCGCGATCGTCGCCACCAGGGCCCATAGATCAGAGGTCATTTGGGCGCTCCTCCCCGGCGGCCACCAAGGCAGCCGCTGAGCCCCTGAGCAAGCCCTAGTGGCCGGCCGAGCCCTCGTAGGCGCCCGGAGCCAGGCGTTCGTCCTCGTCGAGCGGCTTGTTGGTCAGCACGAAGCGGCGGTCGCAATAGCCGCACTCGACGAAGGGCTCCTCGCCCATCTCCAGATAGACGCGCGGATGGCCAAGCGCGCCGCCGACGCCGTCGCAGGCGACCCGCCGCGTCCGCACCATGACCACCTCGGGCGGCTCGAACTTGATTTCCTTGGCGGTGGTGTCTGGGTTCATCGCGGCGGCGGCTCCCGTGCACCGCTTGGCAATGCGGTCG
>DASYAQ010000458.1:0-3832 GCA_036501225.1 Caulobacteraceae bacterium
GAAATGACTTTCGCGCGCGACCACGTCCTCGACCTGGGCCAGGAAGCAGCCCGGGCAGACGAACAGCCGCAAGGGATAGAGCGCGTCCGGCGCGGGGTCGTCGATCCGCCGAAACGCGTTGGAGATCGGGCTCTCGCCGAGGTCGAGGACAGGCGCGCCAAGCTCGGCGTGACAGGACCGGCAGATCATGAGGCGATCACCGGGCTGGGTTCGTAGCGCGCCAGGGCCCGCGAAAGCGCCGCCGGATCGGCGCCGTCGGCGAAGGCGCCGTACCAGGCCGCGGCGGCCCGCACCGCCTCCGGCCCGGCGAATCGCTCGCTCCAGCCCAGGGTCGCGCGCGCCGCCCGCGAATCGATGGCGAGCTGGGTCTTTTCGGCGAACGGCGCGGGGTCATGGCGCCAGTCGAGCGGCCGCCCCAGGGCCGCGGCGAAGATTTCGGTGGTTTCCAGCGCCGTGAGCGGCTCTGCATCCGGCGCCGGGCCGAAGTTGAGCGCCGCCGGCAGATCGGCGCGGTCGGCGAACACCGCCTCGGCATAGAGCAGATAGCCCTCGATGATGTCGAGCACGTGGCTCCAGGGCCGGGTCGCCTGTGGACGGCGGAGCGTCAGGGTCCGGTGGCCCGACAAGGCGCGCCAGGCGTCCGGCAGCAGCCGCTCGGCCGCGAAATCGCCGCCGCCGACCACATTGCCGGCGCGCGCCGAAACGACAGGAAGGCCGAAGCTTTCGCGATAGATGCGGACGATCATCTCCGCCGCCGATTTCGATCCGGAATAGGGGTCGCCGCCGCCAAGCGGATCGTCCTCGCGGAAGGCGCGGCCGTCGTTCCTGTTCAGATAGACCTTGTCGCTGGTGATCACGACAAGCGCCTTGACCTCGCCGCCCCGCACCGCCTCGAGCACGCGCGCGGCGCCCAGGATGTTGGCGTCCAGCGTCGCCAGCGGCTCGGCCAGGCCTGTCCGCACAAGCGCCTGGGCGGCCAGGTGAAACACCACCTCCGGCCTGGCCGCGTCGACCGCGGCCCTGACGTCGGCGTCATGGCGAATATCGCCGCGCCGGTCGTCCAGCGTCCGTCCGACCTCGGCCAGATCGAACAGCGACGGGCTGGTTGGGTCGAGCGCCAGGCCGGTGACGCGTGCGCCCAGCCCGGCCAGCCGCAGGCCTAGCCAGGCGCCCTTGAAACCGGTGTGGCCGGTGACCAGAACCCGCCGTCCGCGCCAGAAGCCTTCGTCCGCCAGGCTCACGCCGGCCGCTCCCATATCGCCCACGGCGCGGCGCCGGACGCCCATAGCGCCTCCAGATTGTTGCGATCGCGCAGGGTGTCCATGGCGGCCCAGAAGCCGTCGTGGCGAAAGGCGACCAGTTCGTCGTCGCGCGCCAGGCTCTCCAGCGGCTCGCCCTCGAAGGCGGTGGCGTCGCCGGCGATCCGCGCCATCACGCCGGGCTCCAGCACGAAGAAGCCGCCGTTGATCGGGGCGCTCTCGCCTAAGGGCTTCTCCGTGAAGCGCTCGACGCGGTCGGCGGCGTCGAGATCGAGCGCGCCGTAGCGGCTCGGCGGCGCGACGGCGGTGATGGTCGCCTGCGCCCCATGCTGGCGGTGAAAGGCGATCTGGGCGGCGATGTCGATGTCCGCGACGCCGTCGCCATAGGTCATGCAAAAAGGCTCGCCCGGGGTGAGCCAGGGCGCCACGCGCTTCAGCCGGCCGCCGGTCAGGGTGTCGGCGCCGGTGTCCACCAGGGTGACCCGCCAGGGCTCGCGAACCGAGTTGTGATAGGTGATCGACGACTGGCTCAGATCGATGGTCACATCGCACTCATGCAGCTGCATGTTGGCGAAGTACTCCTTGATCATGAAGCCGCGATAGCCGAGGCAGATCACGAAATCGGTCAGGCCGTAATGGCTGTAGATCTTCATGATGTGCCACAGGATCGGGCTGCCGCCGATCTCGACCATCGGCTTGGGGCGCTGGCTCGTCTCCTCGGCGAGCCGGCTGCCCAGACCGCCGGCCATGATGACCACTTTCACGCGCTCGGTTCCCTGAAGCCGCCGCCCCTTGCCGGCGAGGGCGGCTTATAGCGCACTTTGGCGCGGCGCCAGCCCGGCCGGCGCGCTAGTGTCCCGACCGGAGGCCTGCCGGGGGCGTCTCGGCCGGGGGGCCACGCTCGGCTTCCGGCCGCGCCGCATTGGCCACGACAATGGCCGCGCCGATGCCGACGCGAATGTCCGCCGCCTGTTTGCAGGCGTCGGCTCCGCGCTCCGACAGGTCGACCCCGCCGGCCGTCAGGCTGGCGCCGGCCTCGAAGCCATAGATCTCGTCCAGCCGCCGGGCCGCCCGCGGCGTCATGCCGAAGGCGCTGCGGAAGTGCCGGTTGAACTGCGACAGGTCGTTGAAGCCGACGGAAATGGCGATGTCGGCTATGGTCTGCCGCGGCCGGCGGGCGGCGGCGAAGGCCAGGCGCGCGGCGTCCAGCCGCAGCCCGATCAACGCCTCGCGGAACGAGCGCCCGGTCAGCCGCATCAGTTTGTGGGCGTAGCGCACCGAGATGGAGAGGTCGTCCGCCAGGGTCTGCGGGTCGAGCTGGGGGTTGGAGAAGTTGCGCTGCAGATAGCCCAGGATGTCCGCCGCCCGCGAGGCCGCCAGGTCGGCCACCGGCGCCTGCGGCGCCCGCGCCATGACCAGGGCCACCAGCCCGCCAAGCACATCCATGAAGCCGGCGGGTTGCTGCGCGCCGCCGGCCTTGCCCAGCCCGGCGATCAGGTCGTAAAGCAGTCTCGAAGGCAGGGCGTCTTCCAGCGGATCGCCGCAGGCGGAGAGCTGCTCGGCGTCGATATAGCGCGGAACCAGCTGGTGCTGAGGAACCGCGACCGTGGTGACGTGGGCGAAGCGCTTCGAGCGGATTTGCACCGCCGGATCGTGCCGGCGGATCAACACCTGACCGGAGCGCAGGACCTGGATCTCGCCAAAGCCGCTCTGGTAGGCCGGCCGGCCCTCGACCACCGCCTGCAGCAGGATCAGCGGGGCTGCGTTCGCCGACGGCCGCTGGTCGCGAAGATGCAGGGGATGCGCCCGGACATCGACCACCAGACCTTCGCCGACGCAATCGGCGGCATAGCGGCCGGAAAAGCCGGTTTCGGGGCCGATGGCGGCGAAAAGCTGGGCGGCGGGATCGTCCTCGAAGGCGCGCCGCCAGGTTTCCGCCGCGCCGGGGCCGTCGAGTTCCAGAGTGGCGCGTGCGCCGCTTGACCCCATGTCCAGCCCTCCCCAGCCGACGGAACGCTATTGATAACGCCGGTATGGTTCGAATTTGAAGCGCCTCGGTGCGCGGGCTGCTCGCAATCTGGACGCCTGTTGCATATTTGCGCGGGACTTCGCTGCGGCGCCGCGGGCTCGGAATTGCGCCGCGGCTGGCGGCGCGGCGTCCGAAAGCCGCTGATTTTATTTCAAAACGACGCGCGGCGCGACAAATAAGCGCACAGGCTTGACTGCAAAGCCGGGTCGAGCCGCCGGTCCCGCCAAGCTTGAGTGGCGCAAGATGAGACAAGCGGCATGTAAAAAGCGATCCAAGTAAAAAAAAGTTGGAAAAGTTACCCTTCGCTCAGAATGGATCACGGGGTTTCACTTAAACGCGACCCAGAGAGCTGTCTAGTTGACGAATACAGCTTCTATTTGAAAGTAGTGCGCTGTCTGCATAAAATGCGATGCCCGCAACCCCAAGACCGGGAGTAACGAGCCCGTTACAAACCAAGCTAGGACCGGTGTCGCAACCGGTGAGACCGGCGCGCCCGCGCCATGGGGATCAGGGGATTTCGATGTCACGCAAATGGACGTTCGCC
>DASYAQ010000459.1:0-13487 GCA_036501225.1 Caulobacteraceae bacterium
TCCGGATGCAGGCGGCCCTGCTGGATCAGCGGGATCAGTTCCGGCCAGTGTTCCGGCACGCTGCAGGTGCCGATCCTGAAGGTCAGGCTGCGGAAAAAAGCCGCGGCCATGTCGAACTCGAATTTCGGGTTCTGATTGACCCCGATCGCCGAGACCACCCCGGTGCGCCCGACCACGGCGATGGCGAGCCTGATGGTCGCGTCGGCGCCGACCGCCTCGACGGCGCAGTCGGCCATCCGGCCGCCGGTCGCCGCGGCGATCTCCGCCGCCGCCGTCGCCGGATCGAGCGGGATGGCGCCCAGTTCGGCGGCGATGGCGCGGCGCTCGGCCACCAGGTCGATGGCGAAGACCCGCGCGGCGCCCAGCACGAAGGCGCTCTCCACCGCCATCAGGCCGATGGGACCCAGGCCCACCACCGCCACCGTCTGGCCGGGGCCGATCCCGGCGTTCTTGCAGCCGAACCAGGCGGTCGGCAGGTTATCGGTGAGCATCAGCGCCTGGTCGGCGGTCAGGCCGTCCGGGATCGGCGCGCAGTTGAAGTCGGCGGCCGGGGCGCGGATGAAGTCCGCCTGGCAGCCCTGCAGCCGGCCGGAGAGGCCGTAGCACTGGGCGGCGCCGTTGCGGCAGTTGTTCACGTCGCCGGCCAGGCAGGAAACGCAGGCGCCGCAGCCCACCGCCGCCGACAGCATCACCTGGTCGCCGACCTTCAGGCGGCGCACCGCCTTGCCGACCTCCATCACCTCGCCGACCGCCTCGTGGCCGACGCAGAAGCCGAGATCGGGGCTGAACCCCTGGCCGTGATAGATGTGCAGGTCGCTGCCGCAGATGCCGCAGCGGTCCATGCGGATGATGGCGTCGCGATCGTCGACCAGGCCCGGGTCGGCGAAGCTCTCGTAACGGATGTCCCTGGCCCCTTGATAACAAAGCGCCCTCATGCCGCGTCCTCCCGGTCCGGCCGGCCATGGATTCGCCGACCTGGGCTCGCGCCAAACGGCGGCGGCGAGCAGGCGTTCACTGACAGCATTCCGAGGCGCGGTTGTCGATAGGGGGGCAGGTGGTCTTGGACTTCAAGCCGCCCGGGCGATGACGATGACGCAATACGACCCGTGGTGCGCAAGCACGTCGAGTTATAAGGTCTGAGGGGCCAAGGGCGACCTATTTGCGGTCGGCAGGTCCGGCCGATGTGTCGTCCCGTTCGGCATCGCGCCGACTTTCACGCAATCGCCTGAGCGGCTCCACGCGTTCCCTGAGCGCCTCCACCAGGGCGATCTTTTCACCGAACGACAGCATAGCGCTTTGCCGTCGGCCAGCCGCCTTGCGCGCCAGAATATCGGATATGTCGGGGTATTTCGGCTTCACGATTTGGTTGTAGCAAATTGCGCGTCCTCAAGGCTGGCCCGCGCACCTCAAGCCGCCTTGGAGATGACCTTGTTGCGGCCGGCGGCCTTGGCCTCGTAGACCGCGCCGTCCGCCCGCTTGAGCAGCGCCTCGGGCGTGTCGTGCTCGCCGAGGGTGGCGGCGACGCCGATGGAGATGGTGACGGTCAGCAGTTCCTTGCCGCCATCGACGCGGAAGGGCGAGCCGGCGACATGCAGGCGGATGCGCTCGGCGATGCGCTCGCCGGCGGCCAGCGGCGTGTCCGGCATGATGACCACGAACTCCTCGCCGCCGTAGCGGCACGGCAGGTCGATGGCGCGCACGTTGGAGGCCAGCCGCACGGCGAATTCGCGTAAGACCTCGTCGCCGACGTCGTGGCCGAAATTGTCGTTGATCTTCTTGAAGTGGTCGATGTCGATGAGCAGACAGCCGACCGGATCGCCGCCGCGGGTCGCGCGCGCCACCAGGGCGCCCAGCTGGCCGACCATGTAGCGGCGGTTGTGCAGGCCGGTGAGCTGGTCGGTGACCGCCAGTTCCAGCGAATGGTCGAGGTTCTTGCGCAGGAAGTCGGTGTAGCGCTTGCGCTTGATCTGGGTGCGCGCCCTGGCCGACAGCTCCTGCGGGTCGATCGGGCGCGGCAGCACGTCGTTGACGCCGATCTCCAGCGCCTTGACCATCCGGGTGCGGTCGTCGGGATCGATCACGGCCAGGATCGGCACGTGGCGGGTGGCCTCGTCGGAGCGGATCTGGGCGGCCAGGCGCAGGCCGTCGAAGCCCTTGGCGTTAGTGTTGATGATCAGAAGGTCGATGGGTCCGCGTGCCGACAGGTGCGCCTTCTCGGGATCCAGTTCGATCACCGGCCGATGCTCGACGGCGAGTTCGGAGGCGATGCGCTGGGCCTGGCGGCTGTTGTCGTCGCAGATGACGATGCGGCCGCCGGCGCCGGCCAGCCGCGACGCAGCCCCCGCGATGACGCCCATGCGCCGGCCCGAGGCCTCGCGCTGGCGCAGTTCGTCGATCACCGTCTTCAGCCGCGTCAGGCTGCGCACGCGGCTGAACAGCATGACGTCGTCGATCGGCTTGTTGAGGAACTCGTCGGCCCCGGCGTCGAGGCCGGCGATGCGGTCGGAGCGGCCGTCAAGCGCGGTGACCAGCACGACGGGGATGTGGCGGGTGAGCGGGTCTTCCTTCAGGCGGCGGCAGACTTCGAAGCCGTCCATGCCCGGCATCATCACGTCGAGCAGCACGATGTCGGGCTGGTCGGCGGCGGCCATGGCCAGCGCGGTCGGGCCGTCCGAGGCGCTGATCACGTCGTAATACTCGGCCGAGAGCTTGGCCTCGAGCAGCCGGACGTTGGCCTCGATGTCGTCGACCACCAGGATGCGCGCGGTCATGGCTCGCTACCCTATGAAGCGCCGGATGGTGTCGAGGAAGTGGGCCACCGAGATCGGCTTGGAGATATAGGCCTCGCAGCCGCCTTCGCGGATGCGCTCCTCGTCGCCCTTCATGGCGAAGGCGGTGACCGCGACGACCGGGATATGGGCCAGGTCGTCGTCTTCCTTCAGCCACTTGGTGACCTCCAGGCCGGAGATCTCCGGCAGCTGGATATCCATCAGAATCAGGTCGGGCCGGTGCTGTCTGGCCAGCGCGAGCGCCTGCAGGCCCTCGCGGGTCTCCAGGGTTTCATAACCCTGCGCGTCCAAGAGGTCGTGAAAGAGCTTCATGTTCAGCTCGTTATCCTCGACGATCAGGACTTTCTTCGCCATTCCGGCCCCGGTTCCAGCGCACACAGTGGACATACCAGTCCTGTGCGCGGTTATGGTTCAGCAATCACACCATATCCTTAAGTCCGTGTTGACTGCAGAGGCCGCCTTGGACGCATCTCTCGATCCGAACCAGGTGGTCATCGACCCACACCGGCCGCTGCTGATCGTCGATGTCGACGAGGTGCTGGGCCTGTTCATGCATGGGTTTGGGCGGTTTTTGGGCACCCGCGGCTACGAGTTCCGCATGGATCGTTTCGCGCTGTTCCAGAACATTTTCGCGCCGGGGGCCGACGAGCATCTGGACCTCGCGGCCGGCCAGGCCCTGTTCGACGACTTCTTCCGATTCGCCTGTGACGACATGGAGCCGGCGCCGGGCGCGATCGAGGCGCTGGCCGAACTCGCCAAGGGCTCAGGCATCGTCGCCCTGACCAATGCCCCCGACCACGCCCGCGAACCCCGGACGCGGTGGATGGTCCGGCACGGCATGGACTATCCGCTGCTGATCAACAGCGGCCCGAAGGGCGTCGCCGTCGCCGCCCTGGCCGCGCGCACCGAGCGGCCGGTCGTCTTTGTCGACGACCTCTTGGGCAATCTCGATTCGGTGGCCGCCGCGGCGCCGGGCGTGCACCGCTTCCAGATGGTCGCCGATCGGCGGTTGCGCGACATGGCGCCCACAGCCCCCGACCGGCATCCGCGCGTCGACGACTGGCCGGCCCTGCGCATGGAGATCGCGCTGGTGCTCGGGCTGACCACCGAATGATCCGCATCGGCGTCGATTTCGGGGGCAGCAAGATCGAGGCCGCCGCGCTCGACGCCGAGGGCCGCTTCCAGGCCCGCGTCCGCGCGTCCAATCCCGGCGACTACGAGGCGGCCCGCGCGGTGGTGCGCGACCTGGTCGCCGAGGCGGAAAAGCAGGCGGGCGCGCGAGGCAGCGTCGGCATCGGCGCGCCGGGCTCGATCTCGCCGAAGACCGGGCTGATGCGCAACGCCAACAGCGTCTATCTGAACGGCCGGCCGTTTCGCGAGGACGTGGAAAAGACCCTCGGCCGGCCAGTGCGCATGGCTAACGACGCCAACTGTTTCGCCCTGTCCGAGGCCATGGACGGCGCGGCGGCGGGCGCCGGCGTGGTCTTCGCCGCCATACTGGGCACCGGCTGCGGCGGCGGGCTGGTCGCCAACGGCCGGCTGATCGAAGGGCGCAACGGCGTGGCCGGGGAATGGGGCCACAACCCCCTGCCTTGGCCGCGGCCCGACGAGCTGCCCCCGCCCAAATGCTGGTGCGGCAAGCCTGGATGCCTGGAACTCTACATCTCCGGCACCGGGCTGAAGACCGACTACCAGAGCCATGGCGGCCAGGCCCCGGACGCCCAGACCGTCGTCGGCCGCGCCCGCGCCGGCGAGGCCGACGCCACGGCCGCGCTCGACCGCTACATCGACCGGCTGGGCCGCGCGCTCGCCACCGTCGTCAATCTGGTCGATCCCGACGCCATCGTGCTCGGCGGCGGCATGTCGAACGTGGCTGAACTCTATGCCCGCGTGCCCGACCTGACCGCGCGCTACATCTTCTCCGACGTCTTCGAGACCCCGATCACCGCCGCCGCCCACGGCGACTCTTCCGGGGTGCGCGGCGCGGCCTGGCTCTGGCCGCCGACATGAGCGCCATCTGCCGCGACTGCTTCTGGCATGGCGAAGAGACGCCCAGGCGCTGCCCGACCTGCGGTTCGCCGCGCATGGTCGCCCACCGGGAACTGATGCGGCTGAGCATCGCGCATCTGGACTGCGACGCCTTCTACGCCTCGGTGGAGAAGCGCGACCGGCCGGAGCTGCGCGACCAGGCGGTGATCGTCGGCGGCGGCAAGCGCGGCGTGGTCACCACCTGCTGCTATATCGCCCGGCTGTCGGGCGTGCGCTCGGCCATGCCGATGTTCCAGGCGCGGCGGCTCTGCCCGGACGCGGTGGTCATCCCGCCGGAATTCTCCAAATACCGCGCCGAGAGCGCCCGCATCATGGCCAGGCTGGAGGCGCTGACGCCGCTGGTGCAGCCCTTGTCGCTCGACGAGGCCTGGGTCGACCTGGCGGGGTCCGAACGGCTGCACGGCGGCGCGCCGGCCGAGGTCTTGATCCGGCTGCAGGCGGAGATCGAGCGCGAGATCGGCATCACCGTCTCGGTGGGCCTGGCCGCCAACAAGTTCCTGGCCAAGATCGCCTCGGACCTCGACAAGCCGCGCGGCTTTTCGGTGATCGCGGCGGACGAGGCGCGGAGCTTCCTCAGCACCCGCTCGGTCGCCATCCTGCCCGGCGTCGGCCCGGCCTTCGCCAAGGGGCTGAACGCGGCGGGTTTCGCCACCGTCGGCGACCTGGCCCGCGCCGAGCCACAGGCCCTGGCCAGGCGCTGGGGCGCCTATGGCTTGCGGCTCTCCGAGCTGGCGCAAGGCCGCGATGCGCGCGCGGTCGATCCGGACCAGGTGCGCAAGACCATCAGCGCCGAGACCACCTTCTTCGACGATCTCACCGGCCTGGAGCCGCTGGAGGACCGCCTCTGGCCGCTATGCGAGCGCGTGGCGCGCCAGGCGCGAGGCGCGGGCGTCGCCGGCCGCGTCGCCACCCTGAAGCTGAAGACCGCCGATTTCCGCGGGCTCACCCGGCGGCGCACCCTGCCCGTCCCGACCCAGGCCGCCCGCACCCTGTTCGGGACGCTGCGCGAGCTGCTCGCCGCCGAGGCGCGCGGCCAGGCCTATCGGCTGATCGGCGCGGGCCTGTCCGACCTGGTCGACGCCGCCGCCGGCCTGGACATGTTCGCCGAGGACGAGCGGCGGGCGCGGCGCAGCGAGCAGACCATCGACGCGGTGCGCGCCCGTTTCGGCGCCGACGCGATCGTGACCGGCCGAACGCTGAAGAAGGACGCGCATGAGGGGTGACGGGGCGGCGGCCGAGAGGCTATGACCAGCCTTTGACAGGAGGCCGCATGTCCGAGGTCGAACGACGGCTGACCGCGAAGGGCATTGTACTGCCCGCGCCCAACGCGCCGGTGGCCAACTATGTCCCCTTCGTGCGCTCGGGTTCGCTGGTCTTCATCTCCGGCCAGGTCTCGATCGACGCCGATGGCGGCATCAAGGGGATCGTCGGCGACGAGATCGACCTGGAGGCCGGCAAGGCGGCCGCCCTGCTGTGCGCGATCAACCTGATCGCCCAGATGAAGGCCGCGACCGACGGCGATCTGGACCGGGTCAAGCGGGTGGTGAAGCTGGGCGGCTTCGTTCAGGCCGGGCCTGGTTTCTTCGACATCCCGAAGGTCCTGAACGGCTGTTCCGACCTGATGGTGGAGGCTTTCGGCGAGGCCGGCCGCCATGCCCGCGCCGCAGTGGGTGTCTATCGCCTGCCGATGAATTTCGCCGTCGAGGTCGATGCCATGGTGGAGGTCCTATGACGCTCGTTGACGATATCGCCCCCCAGCAGCGCTTTGGCGAAGCCTGGGAGCGGCTGTTCGATCCCCCCGTCGCCCACCGCGGCCTCTGGTCGCCCGGCGGCGCGCCGGAGAACTCCCTGGCGGCCTTCCAGGCGGCCTGCGCCCACGGCTACGGCATCGAGCTGGACGTACAGCTGTCATCCGACGGCCAGGCCTTCGTCTTCCACGATTCCAAGCTGCAACGGATGACCGGGGCCGAGGGGCGCATCTCCGACCATTCCGCCGCCGACCTCTCGGCGCTCAGGCTGCTCGGCACCGACGAGCCCATCCCGACCCTGGCCGACACCCTGACCGAGGTCGGTCACCGCGCCATGGTGCATATCGAACTGAAGACCCCGGCCGGCGAGGTCGGGCCGCTGGAAAAGCGCGTCCACGAGATCCTGATCGACCACAACGGGCCGATCGCCGTCATCGGCTTCAACCCCTATTCCCACGCCTGGTTCGCCCAGCATCACCCCGACATCCTGCGCGGGCTGGACAGCCACAGCTATACCGACGATGGCTCGCGCAAACTGGCGCCCGAGCAGCGCAAGGCCTACAGCCGGCTGGAGCATGTCGCCATCGCCAAGCCGCACTTCCTGGCGCTCGGCATGGACATGCTGCCAAGCGCCCGCGCCGACGAGTTCCGGAGCCAAGGCATGCCGATCGTCGCCTGGACGGTGCGTTCGCCGGCCGATTGGGACAAGGTGCGCGACGGCTGCGACAACCTGATCTTCGAGGGCTTCGCTGCGTGATCGGCGTCAAACCGGCGGTGAAGGTTCACGGCCGAATCCGGGAAATCGGCCGCGAGGCCTGGAATGCCTGCGCGGCGACGCCAGACTATCAGGATAATCCATTCATATCGTTCGATTTTCTAGACATGCTCGAGGAGTCCAACTGCGCGGTCGAACGCACCGGCTGGGGGCCGCGGCACATCTCGGTCGAGGACGAGACCGGCCGCGTCGCCGCTGTCATGCCGCTGTATCTGAAGTCCCACAGCCAGGGCGAATACATCTTCGACGGGTCGTGGGCCGACGCCTATGAGCGGGCCGGCGGGGCCTATTATCCGAAGCTGCAGTGCGCCTCGCCCTTCTCGCCGGTGACCGGCCCGCGGCTGATCGTGCGCGCGGATGTCGACCGGGACGCGGCGCGCCGGATCCTGCTGGGCGGCGCGCTCACCGTCTGCGAGCGTTTCGGCGCCTCGTCGCTGCACGTCACCTTCCCCAACGAGTCCGACTGGCGGTTCATGGGCGACCAGGGCCTGCTGCAGCGGCAGAACCAGCAATATCACTGGCGCAACGCCGGCTACACGACCTTCGACGACTTCCTGGCCGCCCTGTCCTCGGGCCGGCGCAAGACCATCCGCCGCGAGCGGCGCGACGCCCAGGCCGGACTCGAAATCGTCGGCCTGACCGGCGCCGACCTGACCGAGGATCATTGGGACGCCTTCTTCGCCTTCTACATGGACACCGGCGCGCGCAAATGGGGCCGGCCCTATCTCAGCCGCCGCTTCTTCTCGCTGCTGGGCGAGCGCATGGCCGATCGGGTGCTGCTGATCATGGCCAGGCGCGGCGAACGCTGGATCGCCGGCGCGCTCAACCTCATCGGCGGCGACTGCCTCTATGGCCGCAACTGGGGCTGCGTCGAGGAGGTACCCTTCCTGCACTTCGAGCTTTGCTACTACCAGGCGATCGAGCACGCCATCCGCCTTGGCCTGGCCCGCGTCGAGGCCGGCGCGCAAGGCCAGCACAAGATCGCCCGCGGCTATCTCCCCTCGCCGGTCTATTCCTGCCACTGGATCGCCGACAAGGCCTTGCGCGTCCCCGTCGCCCGCTTCCTGGAACAGGAGCGCGAGGCGGTCGAGGGCGAGATGGAATGGCTGGAAGAGGCCTATTCCCCGTTCAAGGCGCAGACGCAATGAGCCCGCCCTGGCCACCCGACATCACCCTGGAAGGCGAACACGTCACCCTCGTCCCCCTGGCGCCGGAGCATGCCGAGGCGCTGGCGGAGGCGGTCAAGGACGGCGAACTCTGGACGCTCTGGTACACCTCCGTGCCGGCGCCGGAGGAGATGGCCGCGGCGATCGCCGAGCGGCTGGAGTGGCGCGCGCTTGGCGGCTGGTCGCCCTTCGCGGTCATCGAGCGCGCCACCGGCGAACCGGTCGGCATGACCAACTACATGCGCATCGACCCCAAGGCGCCGCGGGTCGAGATCGGCGGCACCTGGTATCGCCGCCGGGTGCAGCGCACGCCGCTGAACACCGAGTGCAAGCTGATGCTGCTGACCCACGCCTTCGAGACGCTGAACTGCACCTCGGTGGAGTTCCGCACCCACGTGCTGAATCACCAGAGCCGGCGCGCCATCGAGCGGCTGGGCGCCAGGCTGGACGGCATCCTGCGCAACGAGACCCGCACCCGCGACGGCAATCTGCGCGACACCTGCTGCTATTCGATCATCGACGGCGAATGGCCGACGGTGCGCACGCATCTGCAACACCAGCTGCAAAAGGCGCGCTGATGGCCGACTTCGATCTCGACGCCTATTTCGCCCGCATCGGCTACGGCGGCGCGACCAGGCCCGACCTGGAGACGCTGAGCGCCATCCACGCCGCCCAGGTCGCGTCCATCCCGTTCGAGAACCTCGACCCGCTGCTCGGCCGGCCGGTGAACCTCGACATCGCCGCGCTGCAGGCCAAGCTGGTCGGCGGCCGGCGCGGCGGCTACTGCTTCGAGCTCAACGCCCTCTTCAAGGCGGCGCTGGAGGCGCTGGGCTATTCCGTGACCGGCCTGGCCGCCCGCGTGCGCTGGATGGCGCCGCCCGATGCGCCGCTCGGCGCCCGCAGCCACATGCTGATGCAGGTGGACCTGCCCGATGGCCCCTGGCTCGCCGATGTCGGGTTCGGGGCGCACCTGCTGGACGCGCCGCTGAATCTGCGGGCCGGACCGGACCAGTCGACGCCCTGGGCCGCCTATCGCCTCACCGAGGCCGACGGCGCCTTCACCCTGGCCGCCCGCGTCGCCGGCGACTGGCGCGCCACCTACCTCTTCCGCCTCGAGCCGCAACTGGCGGCCGACTACGAGACCTATAACTGGTTCACCGCCACCCATCCGCAGTCGCTGTTCGTCAGCTATCTGATCGCCGAGCGGCTGACCGAGACGATGCGCTACAACCTGGTCAATACGACGCTGACCGAACGTGGCCGGGATGGCGGCGCGGTCGAGCGGACCTTGAGCAGCGCCGCGGAACTCGGCGAGGTGCTGGATAAGGTGTTCAACATCGACCCCCCGGAGCCAGTCGAGGCGGTGTTCGCGAAGCTGCCGGCCAACTGACGCGTCCCTTCTCCCCTCGCGGGAGAAGGTGGCCGGTCGGAGACCGGTCGGATGAGGGGCCGCGCAGAGACCGCCGGGTTGCGGCGGGATCTGCCGGAGAGGGCTTTCAACCCCTCATCCGACCCCTTCGGGGCCACCTTCTCCCGCAAGGGGAGAAGGAATCTGAGCCCTACCCCGCCTTCTCCCAGGCCGCCCTCAGCAGCGCTTCGATCTCCGCATCCACCTCCGCAGCATCCGCAATCAGCACCCGCGCCTTCAACCGCTCCGACCAGCTCTCGCTCTTCGGCGCTTCCAGCCGCGCGCTCGCGTCGGGCGCCACGGCCAGGCCGAGCATGGCCTTGCCGCCCTTGACCGGCCTCGCGGCGGCGAACTGCACCTTGCGCGACCAGGCGGTGTAGCCCTTGCGGGCGGTCTGGATCACCTCGCCCGGCTGGCGCGCCGCGACATCGATCGCCGCGAAGATCGCCCGCGCGGCGGGGTCGGTCCACAGCGCCTCGATCGACTTGCCCGGCTCGCTCCAGGCCAGGCTGGAGCCGAAGGCTTCGCTCAGCACCTGCGAGGCGCGGTTCTGCAACAGGCCGTGGTGGTCCTTCAGCCACTTCAGCCGCGCGCGGTGGCCCGTTTCCGGACAGGCGCGGGCGATGGCGACCCACTCGTCCATGCTCTTGCCGGTGTCGCGCTCGAGGCCGGCGCGGATGGTGGCGAACCACTTGCGCTGGCGGTCGGTCAGGTTGGCTTCGGGCATGGAAGCGGGCTCTCCGGTTTGTTAGACCATGGCCGACGCAGCAAAGGGTCGGCAAGCCATGAGCCTCGACGGCGCTTACGACGACGCCAACATCTTCGCCAGGATCCTGCGCGGCGAGGCGCCCGCCGCCAAGGTGTTCGAGGACGACCATGTCTTCGCCTTCATGGACGTCTTTCCGCAAGGCCGCGGCCACACCCTGGTCATTTCCAAGGAGAGCAAGGCGCGCAACCTGCTCGAGGTCGAGCCCGAGCCGCTGGAGCACCTGATCCTGGGCGTCCAGCGCGTCGCCAGGGCGGTGCGGGCGGCGCTAAAGCCCGACGCGGTCGCCGTCATGCAATTCAATGGCGCGGTCTCGGGCCAGAGCGTCTTTCACCTGCATTTCCACATCGTGCCGCGCTGGAGCGGTGTCGCGCTCCGGCCCCACGGCGAGGGCGGCATGGCCGACGCCGGCGAACTGGCGGCGCTCGCCAAGTCCATTGCGGCGATGATCGCCTAGCCGCAGTTCAGGTAGCCGGAGAAGACCCAGCCGAGCAACGGACCGTCCTGGCCCGAGCCGATCTGGCTCCAGGACTGGCCGTTGACGGTGGCCCGGCCGATCACATGCACGGCCGCGCCATTGTCCATGGTCAGCGCGATCCGGCCGTTGGGGGTGGTGCGAATGTTCAGCGGGGTCGGCGTCGGGTCGGCGACGATGCAGCTCCTCGCCGAGATCGCTAAGGTCGGGCTGGACGCGGCCGTCGGCGGGGCGGCTGCGGCAATCCCCCGTTGGTCCGCCGCCGCTACCGCGGGAACGGGCGACGGGACTGGCGCGGCGGATAGCGCTGGCGCGACCGGGAGTGACGCCGACTCGACGACCGCCACGTGTTGGTTCGACGGCGACGCGCCCTGATGGAGCAAGAGGACCGCGCCGCCGACCACGATCACCGCAGCCAGGCCGGCGACGATCAGCCAGGGCGCCATGGCGCCGATGCCAGGCTTGGCGGTCGGCGCTGGTGACGGCGGGATGACCGGATGCGCGGCCATCGGAGACGGAACCGAGGCGGACCCCGCTGGCGCGCCGTCCTTGGCGATGAGCTGCCTCAGCGTCTCCGAGAGCTGCTGGATGTGGCCCTCCAGCGGCGGGGTGAAGGCGTCCATCCAGTGCGGCGTCGAGATGAAGAACTCCAGCGACTCGTTCGGTTCTATGTCGTCCAGCCGGAAGGGGATGATCGGGATCTCCCGGTCCGCGGCCCGCTCGACCTCGCGCTTGATCTGGCCGGAGGTGTTGGAGAAGCCGGAAAACAGCAGGATGAAGGCCTTCGAGCCGTGGATGGCCTGGATGATCGATTCCGCCCAGTCGTGGCCGGGGGTCACGTCGCGCGGCGCGATCCAGCAACGGATGCCGTCGCGCTCGAGCACCGCGCAGATGGCGTCGGCGGTGGTCTTGTCCTTCGACGAATAGCTTATGAAGACATCGTGGGCCAAGGCCGCTCACCCCTTTCGGTTATTGGGGCGGGCGCTGTAATCCCTGTCAAGCCGACGGAGGGTCTGGATTGGACGACGCGCTCACCCTGCGCTTCACGCGCGTCTCGGCCGAGGAGCACCGGTTTGAATATCGGCGACCGGACGGAACCGGCGAGGCCCTCGATCTCGAAACCCGCGACACCCTCTTCCGCGACCTGCTGTATTTCGCGCTGGAGACCGAGGCCGGCCTGCGCGGCTCCTTCTACGGGCTCCTGGCCAAGGTCGGCGGCTATGCCGAACTCAGGGTCGGCGGCGGCGTGGCGCTGGGCGGCGAAATCGCGGTGACCGAGCGGCTGATCGCGGCCCTGGCCGATACGGCGCTGGACTTCGATGCGGCTGCCGCCGGCGTCGTCGAGCAGGCGGGCGCCGATTTCGAGCTCCATGGCGAGCGCGCGCCGCGCTGGTTCACGGCCGACCTGGTCGCGAAGGTCGGCGAGCGGATGCGCGATCTGGACGGACGCTGGCGCGCGACACACCCCGGCGAGACGATGGAATTGCGCTTTCCACTGGCGCGCTAGCCGGCGCAAGGTTCTGAGCCTGTCCGTGCCGGATGGTGTTGGGGGATCGCATGCGAGCGATAGCGACGGCTATGGTCTTGGCTCTGGGGTTTGCCACGGCGGCGTCAGCCGCGCCTGTGGAGCGCCTGGTGCTGGCTCCCTACCCCGGCCCGCCGGCCTGGAAGCTGATCACCAACAAGGCCGCCGGCGCCCAGTTCTATCGCGAGCAGATCCCGGCCAATCAGACGGTGGCTGATTTCACCGACATCCTGACCTCGCAGAACTTCCCGGCCCAGCGCGGCGTCGATCCGTCGGTCTATCTGCGCAACGTGTTCCAGGCGGCGGCCGGCAGCTGCGACGGCTTGCGGGTCAGTGGCCCCAGGGCGGCGCAGGAAGGCGGCTACCGCGTCGCCTATGGCCAGGTCTTCTGCGGCCAGCAGAAGGGCAAGCCGTTTGGCGTCACCATCTTCTTCAAGGCGATCAGTGGCGACGACGCGCTCTATTCCATCGAGCGCGACGTGCAGGTCCCGGCCAATCCCTCGGGCGGCTCGCTGAGCTTCGCCAACCCGGCGCAGATGCAGGCGTCTATGCAGGACCAGACCACGGCCGACAGCTACCTGGTCAAGTCGGTCTATCTGTGCGGCGCGAAGGCCACGGACAAGCGCTGCAGATAGAGGGCGTTCAGCCTCCCTCTGAAGCAAATACAAAAGAGCGCGTCCCTTCTCCCCTTGCGGGAGAAGGTGGCCTCCGAAGGAGGTCGGATGAGGGGTTGATAGCCCTCTCCGGCAAATCCCGACAGTCACGCGGCGACGTCGGCGCGACCCC
>DASYAQ010000460.1:0-3850 GCA_036501225.1 Caulobacteraceae bacterium
TCTTCCGACTTGCCCTCGTCTTCCGGCGACAGGCCGCCCTCTTCCTGGTCGGCCAGGACCTGGCGCCAGATCACCTCGAACTCGGCCTCGACCATGCGCGGCGGCAGGCCGAAACTGTGCCCGGTGTCGAGCGCGTCCAGCAGCGCCCGCTTCAACCGATAACGCGACGCCTGGCTGTATTCGTTTTCCAGCTGGCCCTTCAGCGCGGTCCGGAGCGCCTCCAGGTCGGCCATGCCGAGCCGCTTGGCGAACTCGTCGTCCAGCGCCGCCTCGACCGGGGCCTGCACCTCTTTGACCACGACGTCGAACTCGGCGTCCCTGGCGCGCAGCCTGGCGACCGGATAGTCGGCCGGGAAGGTCACCTTGATGGTCAGCTCGGCGCCCGGCGCCAGGCCGGTCAGCTGTTCCTCGAAGCCGGGGATGAACTGGCCGCCGCCAAGCACCAGCCGCGCATCGTCGGCCTGGCCGCCCTCGAACGGCTCGCCGTCGACGCGGCCATTGAAGTCGATGACCATCTGGTCGCCGGTCTTGGCCTTCACCGACTTGCCGGTGCGCGGCTCATAGGTGCGGGCCTGCTGCGCCAGATCGGCCAGCGCCGCATCGATGTCCTTTTCGGTCGGCTCATGCACCGGCCGCTCGAGCTTCAGCGTCGCCGGATCGATCGGCTCGAACTCCGGCATCACCTCGACCGCCAGCTCGTAGGCAAGGTCGGCCTGGCCGGCCAGCACCTTCTCCATGTCGGATTCGGGCTTCAGGTCGGGCTGCGAGGCGACCCGAAGCTGGTTGTCGTCCAGCACCTTCTGGCTGGTCTCGCTCAGCGTCTGCTCCACCACCTCGCCCATCAGCGAGCGGCCATAGATGCGCCGCACGTGGGCGGCCGGCACCTTGCCGGGGCGGAAGCCCTTCAGGTTGAGCTGCGGCGCGATCTCGGCGATGCGCGCATCCAGCTTCTGGCCCAGCTCCTGGGCCGAAATCGAAACGCCGTAGACACGGCTGAGGCCTTCGCCCGATTTTTCAACGATCTGCATCGACATCTCAAACTTCCGGAAGAGAACAAGCGCCGCCATGGCGCTATGGCCCAAACGTAAGCCGCCGCCGAAGATGCGGCGGCGGGAAACGCGCGCCCTTATGTCATGCGCACAGCCCTGGTCCAAGCGCAAAGCACGCTGGTGCGGATGAGAGGACTCGAACCTCCACGGGTCACCCCGCTAGAACCTAAATCTAGTGCGTCTACCAGTTCCGCCACATCCGCCTGGGGCATGCGTCTAATGGCTACGCAAGCGTAGCGCCAGAGCGTCGGTCGCGCGCGGCGGCGTTAGAGCGTCATCCAGCGGGCCTTGGCGGCGGAATAGGTGTCCTCGCCCAGCGAACTGGACAGGTCGTCCGAACTCATCCGGATCGGTTGGTTTTTCGCGCCGTCGGCCAGCCATGAGGCGCCCAGCGCGGCGATCAGCGCCACGTCCGGCTGTTGGACAGCGTCCATGCCGAGTTGAGTGAGGCCCTGAAACTGGGCGGCGGTGAGGCCCGGCGGCACAACCCAGGCGCCGGCGGTCAGAACCGGGCGAACCACCGGGCTTAAGCGCACCAGGCGGCCGACCTGGGTCGGGTCCTCGCCGGCGGCCGAGGCCAGGATGACGTGGGCGGAAAAGCTCGCCATGTCCGGCGGGTCGTCGGTGACGCAGCCGGCGGCCTTGCTCAAATCGTTGATCGGTCCCGGCGCGGTCAAGGGTTGGGTCAGGGCCGGCGGAGCGGCCGGCTGAACCGTCGACGGGGCCAGCTTGACCGTGCCTGTGCCGATCGACAGCGCGACGATGTCGGCGGCCGAAATTTTCTCGCTCATCAGGTCGATCAGCCCGGCCAGCAGGGGGTTGTTGAGGCCGGCCATCGCGCCGTCCCAATAACGCCTCGCGGCCCATTGCGTCGGCGCATCGAAGAACTCGACCGGCGCATCCGACGAGGCGTGAACGGCCTGCACCAGCGGCGCGTCGTCCGCCGTCGCTCCGTGCGGCGTGCCGTAGGAGCGAAAGAAGCGCGCGCGCATGGCGTCGTAGTCGAGGGCGACGATCATGAGCTTGACGTCCTGGCCGTTGGGGCCCGTCACCCAGCCCGCGCCCTGAAAGCCGGACAGAGGCTGGCCGCCCGTCGCCCCGAACAGCTTGGTCAGTCCGATGAGCTTTCCCGCGGTGGAGTATTTCGGGAAGATCGGAATGTGCGAGAGCAGGTTCTGAAACGGCGGCACCGGAACGAAGATCGAAGCCCGGTTGGCCTGCAGGTTGAAGAGATTGATGATCTGACTGGGCGGCATGTTTTCGACGAGGCCGCCCAGAACGATGCTTCCGCCCGAATTGGCGACGGCCAGATCGAACTTCGACAGTATCTGCCGACCGGGAATGTCGCCGAACAGGTCCTGCAGAGCCATGGCCTGCAGCATGGCCCAGGCCCCGCCGCCATCCAGAGACAAGACGCGATGAACCATCTCTTCCCCCAATTGGCCAAGTCGGCGCCGACACAACCATGACATGGCGCCACTGCAACGACAACGTGCATGCGCGAGAGGCGCCCGACTATTTGGCGCCCTTGACTGCGCCCAATGTGACCACCCCGGCCGCGAGCGTCGGCGGCGTATAGTCCGCGCGTTTGAGCAGGCCGGCCAGCCGGGCGGCGGCGTCGGCTTCCTCGTCGGCGTAGAAGAGGTTGAAGGCCGGTTCCTTCAGGCGTTCGAGCCAGCCGCCCTGTTCCCTCAGCGACGGCGAGCGGGGCGCCGAGACGCGCAGGATGCCGTCGACGCACTGGCTGGACACCTGGCGGCCGAGAAAGGCCGGGCGGGCGCCGGGTTCGATCTCCGAGGCCGCCACCGCGCCGCGGTTCAGCCGCTCCGGCGCCAGCGCGTCGCTTTGCGCGCCCAGCATCGGATTGACGCAGAGGATCGGCCGGCCGCCAACGCCTTCGAGCTCGTCGTTCGGCCCCCAGACCAGCGAGCGCTCGAAGACCTGGCGGATGTCGGCCTGGTCGAAGGCGAACTCCTGGTTCCAGCCGACCAGACAGCGCGGCTGGCCCGGTTGTGCGCAGGCCGGCAGGGGAGATCTGGGGCCGTGGTCGCCGGCGAGCACGGTGGCGTCGATCACATAGACCGCCGCCAGCCGGCGGATCAGGGTGGGCCGCGCGGCCATCTCTTCGCGCATCAGTCGGTCGACCAGCGTGCCGCCCTGTTCGACGCCGACCACGATCAGCGGCCGGCCCTGGTTGAGGTGGTCGAGGAAATAGTCGAAGGCCCGCTGCACGTCGCCATAGGCGAACTGGCGCGCGTCGCGGGCGTCGTCACGCAGGGTCAGCGCCGTATACAGGCTGGCCTGGCGGTAGCGCGGCGCGAAGAGCCGGCCGCTGCGGGCGAAGGGCTCGGCATAGTTGGGCAGCATGGCGCCGCTCAGGATTCGGCTGACCTTGGCGTCGTCGATCGGGCCGTTCCAGTCGTGGCCGCCGTCGAAAGTGGTGGGATGGACGAAGAAGACGTCGGCCGGCGGGTCGGACGGGCTGGCGGCATCCGCGTGCGCCGGCAGCAGCGCCCAGGCGGCCGGCCGGGCGTAGTCGGGCGCGGGCGGCGGCCGGTAGGTCTGGAACGGGATCTTGGGATCGAGCGTCGCCTCGACGATGTCGTGGCGCCAGCGCAGCGCCGCGATGACGACCAGGGCCAGCAAAAGCGCCCCGATCAAACGCAGCCAGTCCCTCAAGCTCAACGCACGTCTGGCCATGACCCGCGGAGGGTTACACGAGCCTGAGGCCCGCGGCGAGCGAATGGTCCGGCCTGCCCGGCGCGGCGACACGGCCCTAGACACCCTTGCTGGCCCAGAGG
>DASYAQ010000461.1:0-2170 GCA_036501225.1 Caulobacteraceae bacterium
CTCGCACAGACGGCTGCTCAGTTGGTCTCGGCGCTATGGCCGGTCGACGACGGCGCCCAGGCCGATCGGCCGGTGTTCGCGGAGACATTGGCGGCCTGAACCTCGAGCGGCGGCGCGGCAGATGTCGAACCCCAGGCTTCGGTAGCCAGCTTCGCGCTTGACCGCCATCTTGGCCAGAAGTGGCTCGTCCACATCAGCGGACCTTCGATCGGATTGCCGAGGAGATCGGCCGCGTGCGCCAGTCGCGACGGCCTTCACAGCTTGGAGCGCTGCGGGCTCGGGTTCGAAGACGGGCGGGGCACCACCCGTTATCCCGACTGGCAGGTGACGGACGACAGCGTCCTCTCGGAGGCAACGCCCGGGCTCTTCGAGCTGTTGGGCGATAGCTCGTGGGCGGCCTATCGCTTCCTGCTCCAAATTCATCCGGCGCTGCGCGGCGCGCCGCCGCTACGGGCACTTCGCGCCGGGAGTTGGCGCAAGCGACGGAGGGCGCCGCTCGCAGCGATTTCGGCTAAACGACCGCGCCACCGCTCCTAATCGATAGCTATCGCTCTCCTCGTTAGCTTTCTGCTTGCTCCTAATTGTCCTATTTTGAAATCCTAATTTGTCGGAAGCTCCAGGCATGTATCGCCGCCTCATCGAACCTCGCGTCCGTGAAGCGCTCGCCGACACACCCGTCGTCCTTCTGATCGGGCCGCGGCGCGCCGGAAAGACGACGCTCGTGCGATCGATCGAAGGCGATGCGCGCCACTATCTGACGCTGGATGACCAGACAGCCCTCGATGCGGCGAGAGCAGATCCGGTGGGCTTCGTCCGCGGCCTGGATCTGGCCACCATAGATGAGATCCAGCGTGCGCCGGACCTGCTGCTGGCGATCAAGAAGACCATCGACGAGGACCGAAGACCCGGTCGCTTCCTGCTGACCGGCTCGGCCAACGTCATGACCCTGCCGAAGGTGGCTGACAGCCTGGCCGGCCGTATCGAGATCATCCGGATGATGCCCCTCGCTCACGCCGAGGTGGAGGGACGGACGTCGAAGTTCCTCGAGAAGCTGTTCGCTGGCAAATCTCCGGCCGGCGGTCCGCCGGTGGTCGGCCAGGAGCTGGTCGACCTGGCCTTGGCGGGAGGTTTCCCCGAGGCGATCGCACGCGACAGCGAACGGCGCCGGCTCGATTGGGCGCGGTCCTATCTCACTTCCATCCTCACCCGGGACCTACGCGACATCGCCGAAGTCGAACGCCTGACCGATCTTCCGCGGTTCGTACGGCTCTTGGCCGAACATTCCGGTCAACTGGTGAACTATTCGACCTTCGGCGGGGCCATCGACGTCAACTACAAGACAGCTCAGCGCTATGTTCGCCTGCTGGAGCAGGTGTTTCTCGTCCTGACCCTGCAGCCCTGGTTCACGAACGCGATCAAGCGGGTCGTCAAGACGCCGAAGCTGCATTTCCTGGACACGGGAGTCCTGGCAGCCGCCCGCGGGCTCAGTTCGGCTGGGGTCCTGGCCGATTGCGGCGCCTTGGGCTCGCTGCTGGATACATTCGTTGTCGCCGAGGTGATCAGGCTCATGACCTGGTCGGACCAGAGGCTGACGCCCTATCATTTCCGCGACGTGCAAGGGCGCGAGGTCGACCTGGTGCTGGAACGCACCGACGGATCGGCGGTCGGCATCGAGGTGAAGGCGAGCGCCACCGTCAGGGCGGCCGACTTCGCCGGGTTGAAGGCCTTGGCTCAGAGTCTCCAGGATCGCTTCGCCTTCGGCGTCGTCCTCCATGACGGCGACGCCGTCACTCCCTTCGGAGACAAGCTGGCGGCCGCGCCGATCTCCAGCCTTTGGAACTGAGCCCGCGGCTTCGCGATGGCTTCGCGAACATCGCCATGCACAGCTCTTCGGACCGCCCGAGGCCTTCATCCGTGAACACCACGGATTTCGCCTTCCGGGATCACAGATCAAGCCCCTCAGATCGCGTCACATTTTCGGCCTAAGGCGGTCAAACGGTTGCGCGCTTGCCGGCCTATGCGAGGGTCGCCGGACGGCCGGCCTGGAAATTCGGCGCGCCCGGGCGAACTGGAGATTTCTATGCGCACGAACATCAAACTCATCCTCGCCGGCGCGGCGGTCGCCGGCCTTGCCGCCGCCGGCGCCGTGGCGGCGGAAAACAGCCATGTC
>DASYAQ010000462.1:0-5318 GCA_036501225.1 Caulobacteraceae bacterium
GGCGGCCAGATCGAGCATTGGGCCAGGCTCGGCCGCGCGATCGAGGAGGCCGGCCTGCCGCTGGCGCGGGTGCGCCAGGCGCTGGAAGGCAGCCTCAAGGTCGAGGCGCTGTCGCGCATCGAACAGGACCAGGTGTTCGCCCTGCTTGGCGAGCGCTTGCGCAATCCGGCCGCGCCCGTGCGCGCCGGCTATGCCGCGCTGGGCGAGGTTGTCGGCGCCGCCGGCGACGACACGGCCGGGCGGCTCGTCACCCGCGATAGGGACGGCGCCCTGCACCCCGTCCAGTGACGAACGGCGAGGACAGGCCGACCCTGCACCTGATCGTCGGCCCGAACGGCGCCGGCAAGACCACCTTCTATGAGCTGCAGATCCGGCCGCTGACCGACGCCGAGTTCGTCAACGCCGACCGCCTGGCGCTGGGCCGCTTCGGCCACGCAGCCGTGACGCTCGAGCAGAGCCAGGCCGGCCAGGCGCTGGCGCAGGCCCGGCGCGAGGCGCTGATCGGCGCGCGGCGGACCTTCGTCGCCGAGTCCACCTTTTCGCACCCCTCCAAGCTCGATCTGCTGACAGCGGCCCGGTCGGCGGGCTATCGGCTGGTCGTCTACCACCTCAACCTGCGCGATCCGGAGCACGCGGTGCTCAGGGTGCGCGGCCGCGCAGCCCAGGGCGGCCACTCCGTCCCGGAAGACCGCATCCGCGGCCGCTACCAGCGCAACCCGCCGCTGATCCGCCAAGCCGTGCTGGCGGCCGACCACGGCTATGTCTTCGACGCCAGCCGCCTGGGCGAACCGCCCGAACTGCTGCTGATCTTCCAGGGCGGCCGCGCGGCCCAGATCGCGCGTTCGCCGCCCACGTGGGCGGTGGAGCTTTACGGGAGCGACGTGGCCTGAGTGCGAGCCGCGTTGCTGCTCCGCTTCCGCCCCTGACACACCGGACATGGGCGCGGTAAGCGCGCCTTGATCACGCGGCCGATGCCGGACCGCGACAGCCCCTGACATCAGGACGGCTGCAGCTGCCGCCAGCCTCCCGGCTAGGCGACGGCGGCTGTGCGGCTGCCGCCAGCAACGTCGGCGGTCCAGACCCAAGGACATCCGCATGGCCGTGAACAGCGCATTCGCCAATGGATTCGGCGGTGCGCCGAGGGTCGGACTCCTGGGAACCTGGCCGGCGGACCCCGCTCAGTCCCCTCCCCAGGGCCTCCTGCCCAATGCGCCGACGCCGCAGCCGACCGTGGGCGTTCTCGGGCTCCCCGGCGATCCGAACGGCGTGATCGACCCGCCCTTCGATCCTTACCAGTTGGCCGGAGCCGGCCCCCAGGCTGGCGGCGACCTCGCCCTCATGGCCGTGCAGATGCGCGCCCTGCAGGCGATTCGCGACCATCTTGACGTCGCCGCGGGATGGCTAGGCCAGCCGCCAGGGCAGGGCGGCTCCGCCCCGGACGCCGGCGGCGGTCCCGTCCCAACCCTTCAGCCGCCTCCGCCGCCGATCACGGCCGGCAGCGCCCGGCCGGTGACGGCGATGACCCCGCCGAGCGGCGACCTTCAAGCCTTCGATCCGTCCGGCGGTTTTACGCCAGACCGGACCTTCACTGTTGGCGACGGGGGCGCCAACGGAACCCTCCTTGGCGTTGCGCGACAGCTCTATCCCGACAATCCGGTCGCCGGGGTCGGCCTTTTGGCGCGTGCGAACCGGTTGCGGGCGAACGCACAGAACAGCCCCATCCTGGTCCCGGGCCAAGCGCTGACAGCGCCTGCGCTGCCAGGCGATGCAGCATCGCTGGTCGGGTTCGAACACGACGGCCGCTCGATACTCTCCGCAAACCATCAAGGGCTTCATGCCTTGGCCGCCCGACGAGCGGCGGAAGCGCAGCAACGGTGGCCGCAGCCGGATCTATTCACCCAGCGACTGATGTCCGGGCAGAACGTCTGGACGGGCCAACCGATCGCCCCCAGCCAGGGCGGGTTCGTCCGCTCTCAAGTTCCAGGCTCATTCGATCGGCTCGGCGCCATCCTCGCCGCGCCACCCTTGCCGCCTCGCCCACCCATAGAGTCGCTTGGCGGCAAGCAATACGCGGACAATCCCGACGCAGCCGGAGACCACCTCTACCCGGTGGAGGGCTACCGGTACGACGGCCAGCCCGTGCTCTCCGGCGGCGCCTTCTTGGTCCCGCCTGATCCTGTCGGGGAAGCGAAAGCCCGGCGCTCGGCCGCTTGGCTACAGGCAACCGACAGGATGGCGGACAGTCCTGGGGCCGCTGCGGGCTTATTCCTTGCCGGCCTATCGGGCGCCGACGAACGCACCCAGCTGAACAGCATCGATCTAGGGGATGCGCTCGGCGGCCTTGTCCTCGCCGGCGGGACGGTAGGTGGTGACTCTCCGGGCTTCCTGAACGCGGCCTCGCCGAAGTTCACCGCGACGCGGTTCGGCGAGGTTCCAGAGCTGTCGGCCGGTCTTGAGCAAGAAAACCCTAGTCCAGCATCCGCGAGTGGCGACGAGCCTGACACCTCCAATGTAGAGGCCGGCGAGAATGCCGATTCGGGCATCCCGCTGATCAACGGGAGCCCCCCTATCAATAGCAAATACGCTGGACAGGCTTACCCGCTTGAAAATCTCTCTCCAGAACTGCAGATTAAATATCCGAAAAGCGTTCAGCTCACGTCTCGAGGATTTCCCGACTTCTCCCCCTACGCCAAAGTGACGATCTATCGGGATGATCTAACCGGAAAATATCATATAGACAATAAACTGGCGCTTGAGAAAGCAGATATGATCGGAAAGCCGAGCGGATATTCATGGCATCACCACGAAGACGGCAAGACCATGCAGTTAATACCTACGGACCTTCATGACGCCATCAAACACACGGGCGGCGTCGCGGCTATCAAAGCGCGGGGCGAGAATTAAGGTGCGGGACATGCCGAACGGTGCGAAGCCGCGCGGAGGGTGGCCAAGCCGACGTCATGCGCACACGCTTTTCGCCACAGTCAGGGCAGTTGACACCGAGGCATTACCGAGAACATATACGGAACGATCGGGAGTGCCATTGAGGTCATTTGCGCGTCCTTTTCTGACGCCGTCACTTACGGGGATCGAGGTTTGACAACCTTCAGCGTCAAAGGAGCCGGGCCGGCGCCCACGCTCGCGGAAATGCAGCGTGTTCAGTCCGAGCTTGGGGTCAGGTTCAACGACGAATACCGCGACTTCATCTCTCGCAATAATGGCGGCGAGGTCGTGGGCGATCATATATTCGACATACCGCCGGACAATCTATCCGACGTAGACGGAATCATCCCTTTGGGGAGGTTGGCCTATCAGCACAGTCTTTTTGTGGACCAGGCGGGACCGGACAACATCCCGATCATGTTCGACAGTTGCGGCAACCAGATCTGCATGGATATGTCCGGTCAAAACGACGGTGCCATATACTTTCTCGAGCATGAGTTTCCCGAGCCCGAGGCGCTTACGTTTCTGGCCCCGTCCCTGAGCGCGTTTCTGGCGCTGGTCAGGCCCGACGATACCTAGGTCATACTGAAAGAGCGTTCAGAAATAGCCTTTGGAGCCGCCCAGACTTTTGGAAGATAGTCGGCCACCGGCCAAGAGCATCAGAGGCGGCGATGAAACTTTTCCAGGCTTTCGGTCGCAAGCGAGAACCCGCTCCGGAACCGCCCGCGCGGGTGCTATCGCGCTGGATAAATCAAAAGGCGTTCAACCGGGGATCGGGTCACGATGCCACGCCAAGCGGATATACTTGGCACTACGTCGAGGACGGCAAGACCAAGCAGCTGGTTCCCCGCGACCTCCACAGAGCCATACCTCACTCGGGCGGCGTGGCGGCCATCAAGTCCGAACACGGACACGGCCTGCTCTAGACGACATGGTGCGTCGATCGGCCTGGTGACGCGATGATCGACACAAGCAGCACCCCGACCGCAATCCCCGCATAGAGCACCCCGTCCGCCGGGGTGTTGACGCTGAAGGCGATCATCGCGCCGGCCAGCGGGGCGGCCCAGAGGGCTTGGGCCAAGGCGCCGGGCGGGGCTCGGGCCAGGGCGCCGGCGGCCAGGGCGAGCAGGGGGATGGCGGCGGTGGAGAGGTCGTAGCGCTGGGCGCGCGGGTTGAGGAATACGGCGATCAGCACCAGGGCGGCGATGCGGCGCGGCCGGTCCAGCCGGCCGAGGCAGAGGCTTGCGGCCAGCAGCACCGCCGAGAAAGCGGCTTGCGCCTCGTAAGCGGCCAGGCCGGGGTGGCGGCCGGCCGAGCCCTTGGCGATGGCGCCCAGCAGGTTGTCGCCCAAGAGGCCCTCGGACACGGTCTGGCCATAGAGGGTGTGCAGCCAGGCGGCCATCAGCCTGGGCGCCAGCAGCAGCGGAGCGATGTAGGTGGCCGCGGCGGCGGCGAGGCCGGCGGCGCTGGCCGCCCACTGGCCGCCGCGCAGGCCGTCGGCGAGCACAGGCACGATCCAGAAGGCGGCGTAGAAGGGCTTGAACGCCGTCGCCAGCGCCACCGCCAGGTGGAAGGCCAGCCACCGGTCGCGGGTCACGGCGGGAATCAGCGCCAGTGCGATCAGGGCGTAGAGCGGTGTGCCGTTGTTGATGACCAGGGCGGTGAAAAAGCCCGAGCCGCCGAAGGCGGTTAAGAAGAACCCGAGGCTGAGCACCGCGCGCGCCAGGCCGGGGCCGAGGAAGAGCCGGCCGAGGACCACCGGGACGGCCGCCACCGAGACGGCGTCGGCCGCCAGGAGGGCGGTGGAGAAGACGGGCTTCAGCCCGGCCTGGGCGATCAGCTTGAACAGCAGCCAGACGAAGGGCGGCGAGGTGAAGACCAGGCCGTGGATATGCCGGCCTTGCGCCGCCGGATAAGGATCGCCGCCCGCCGCGATGGCGTCCATCGCCGCCTGATAGACCTTCAGGTCGCGACCATAGAGGCTGCTCCATTCGGGCGGCGCCACGAAGAGGTGGACGCCGAGCACGAGCAGCCCCAGCCCCACGGCCCATGCCGCCAGCTGCGCCAAGGCGCCGCCCTCGGGAGCGTAGGCTTCGGTCGCGGCTTGGGCAGGCGGCAGGTCCGGACTCCGGGTTCGCGAGGTCCGCGGCACGGCCGACCGACCGGCCTCGAACGTGGGCCAACGGCGCGGACGACGCCAGCCTGTTCGCGCCGTACGGCCCGTTGCGGAAATGCTCGGACTCAGGCTTTCGTGGCGCCTCGCATGGGGGCGCTGACATGGCGGCGATCGCACTCGGGGACTTTCCGGCCCGGCCCAGCGCCGACCGCAACGCCTTTCTCGGGCTGACCGCCCTGGTCTGGGTGGCGGTGCTGTC
>DASYAQ010000463.1:0-3493 GCA_036501225.1 Caulobacteraceae bacterium
GCCTCGACCACCGGATGGCGACGCGGCGGGCGGCCGGCGAACACCTCGTCCAGCGCCTCGCGCCACCAGGTCAGGCGGATCTCCTGCATCAGCGGCTCGTGGGCGACCTCGGTCGCCCGCGCCAGCTCGTGGTTGAAGGCGTAGAGCGCGATCAGGTCCGCCCGCGCGACCGGATCGGCGACGAACCGGCTGGCCAGCCAGCGGTCCGGATCGGCTTGCCGGATCGTCCCGTCGAGATCATCCAAGCCTCTCGTCGGTCAGCCGATCAGGGTCTGGTGCATGGTCATGGCCACCAGCATCGGCACCGACAGCAGGGTGTTGATGCGCGAGGCCATGCCGGCCACCCGGGCCGCCGTCGCCTTGGCCGCGTCATCGGCCGCCACGATGCCCAGCACCTTCTTCTGGTTCGGCCAGATGAACACCCAGACATTGAGGGCCATGATGGTGCCCAGCCACATGCCGACGCCGATCAGGATATGGCCCTTGTTGGCGAAGCCTTCGCTGGCGCCGAGCGTATAGGCCTGGACGATATAGCCGCGCGCGCCAGCCAGGATCACGCCCATCAGCCAGGTGAAAGCCGCCGCCCAGCGGAACCAGAACAGGGCCTCGGGCGCGATGTATTTGGAAACGCCGGGTTTCAGCTCGGCCGGGATTTGCGGCATCATCCGCGTCTGGACGAAGTTGAAATACCACAGCAGCCCGATCCACATGATGCCGAACAGCACGTGCAGCCAGCGGAAGATCGCCGTCCAGAAGGTCTGGTCGGCCACGCTGCCATAGACGACGAAATAGGCCGCGATGAAAATGATCGCCAGAATGAAGCTGACGATCATCGTATTGCGCAGATTTGCGAGCAGACCCGCCATAACCAAGCCCCTTGTTTCCTCTCGGGCGCTGAAGCCCGCTTGAAAGAGACGTAACAGCGTCATTAACCGCCCGGCAAGCCGCAAAGGTCCGTGGGCGACCCGCCAACCCTAAAAACCGTCATCCCCCGTTGGACAGCGGCTTGAGCGAGGCTTACGGCCGCGCGCCCGCCGGGCGGATGGGCTGGGCTTCCTCGTCGCTGCGGTTGACGCCCCAGAGCAGGATCACCGGCAGGGCGACATAGATCGAGGAATAGGTGCCGACCACGATGCCGAACACCATGGCGAAGACCACCGGGAATATGGTCGGGCCGCCCAGGAACAGCATGCCGCTCAGCGCCAAGAGCGCCGTCGAGCCGGTGATCAGGGTGCGCGACAACCGTTCGTTTTCCGACAGGTTGATGATGTCGGCCAGCGGCATGCTGCGGTGCTTGCGCAGGTTCTCGCGCAACCGGTCGAACGAGATGACCTTCTCGTTCATCGAATAGCCGATGACGGTCAGGAGCGCCGCGATCGAGGGCATGTTGAACTCGATGTGCAGCAGCGACAGCGCCCCCATGGTCAGGACGATGTCGTGGATCAGGGCGATCACCGCGCCCAGGCCGAACTGCAACTGAAAGCGGAACCAGATATAGACCATCATCAGGCCGACGGCGACGCCGAGCGCCAAGAGGCCCGAACGGAACAGCTCGCCGGAAACCTTGGCTCCCAGCACGTCCTCGCCGGTGATCTGGGTGCCGGGGAACTGCGTCTTGATCTGCGCCTCGACCTTGGCCACCGCGTCGGCCGGGTTGACGCCCGCGGCCGGCTCGAAGCGCAGCGCCGCCGCGCGCGGGCCGCCAAAGCCCTGCACCTCGGGGTCCTTGGCGCCCAGCTTGGCCAGGGCGTCGCGCAGCTGGGCGAGCGGGGCCGGGCCCGGCGTCTGGATCTCGATCTGGGTGCCGCCGCGGAAGTCGGTGCCGAAGTTCAGCCCGTTGAGCACGAAGGAGCCACAGGAGACCAGCACCAGGATCGCCGAAATCACCGCCGCATAGGGCGCGTAGCGGACGAACCGGAAGTGGGTCTCCCTGGGGAGCAGGCGGATCAGCGGCCAATGCATCAGCTTGTCCTTCCCCTCAGATCGGCAGCTGCTTGGAGCGGCTGGTTCGGTACCAGAGCACGATCAGCAGGCGGGTGATGAAAAGGGCGGTGAACACCGAGGTCATGACCCCGATGGAAAGGGTCCAGGCGAAGCCGCGTACGGGTCCCGCGCCGAACTCGAACAGGATCAGCGCGGCGATCAGGGTGGTGATGTTGGCGTCGAGGATCGAGACCCTGGCCCGGGTGAAGCCGGTGTCGATGGCCAGGGCCGGTTTTCGCCCCGCCCGCTCCTCGTCGCGGATGCGCTCGTAGATCAGCACATTGGCGTCGACGGCCACGGCGATGGTCAGGATCAGGCCGGCGATGCCGGGCAGCGTCAGGGCGGCGCCGCCGACCGTCATCAGCGCCACGACCATCAGCATGTTGATGATCAGCCCGACCATGGCGACGCCGCCGAACACCCCGCCGTAGGCGAGCAGCATGAAGCCCACCACCAGCGCCAGCCCGATGACGCCCGCCAGCTCGCCGGCGCGCACCGAGTCGGCGCCCAGCTCGGCGCCGACGGTGCGCTGTTCGATCACCGTCAGCGGCGCGGCCAGCGCGCCCGAGCGCAGCAGCAGGGCCAGGTTGCTGGCGGTGTCGACGGTGAAGTTGCCGGTGATCTCGCCCGAGCCGCCGGTGATGGCGCCCTGGATCACCGGCGCCGAGATGACCCGGTTGTCGAGCACGATGGCGAAGCGCTTACCGATGTTCTGCGAGGTGGCGTCGCCGAAGCGCTGCGCGCCCTGGCCGTTGAAGCGCATGTTGATGTCGGGGCGGCCGTTCTGGTCGTAGCCCTGGGTGGCGCCGGTGAGCATTTCGCCGGAGACGATCTCCAGCCGCTTGACCAGGATCGAGCCGCCCTCGTCATTGGGCAGCAGCACCGCGTCGGGCGGCACGTGGCCGGCGGCGGCCTCGGCCGGCGGCACGCTGTCGTCGACCATCTGGAAGCTTAGCTTGGCGGTCTTGCCGATGACCGACTTCAGCCGCTCGGGATCGCTCTCGCCGGGGGCCTCGACCACGATGCGGTCGGCGCCCTGGCGCACGATCGAGGGCTCCTTGGTGCCTAGCGCGTCGATGCGCCGGCGCACGATCTCGATGTCCTGGTCGACCGCCTTCACCGTCTCGGCGGTCAGGGCCTGGTCGGAAACGCCGAGCAGGATGCGCTGGTCGGGCCCGGTGGTGATTTTCAGTTCCTGGACGCCGGTCGCGACCGTCTGGTTGAGCTTCTGCAGCGCCGTCAGCGCGGTCTGCACCTGGGTCGGGTCATTGATGCGGACGGAGACCTGACCGTTGGCCATGCCGAGGGCGGAGAAATCGATCGGCGCGTCGCGCAGGGTGCGGCGCACGTCCTCGACCAGATTGGTCAGCCGCTCGGTCTTCAGCGCATTGGTGTCCATCTCCAGCTGCAGATAGGAGCCGCCCTGCAGGTCGAGGCCGAGATTCAGCTTCTGGTGCGGCAGCCAGTCGGGCATGCGCGCCAGCACGCTATCCGGCAAGACGTTGGGCAG
>DASYAQ010000464.1:0-4307 GCA_036501225.1 Caulobacteraceae bacterium
AATCCCCAGCGTTCATGCCGGCGCGCCGCGCGGACAGCCGAGACGATGGCGAATATGCCATCGACCAGCACATAGGCGGCGAACAGCAGGGTGAAGCCAAGGATGGCGGCGCCGGGCAGGGCCAGGGCGATCAGGCCGAAAAGGATCGCCGCGACGCCGCGTATGGCGACCGCCCACCAGTTCTGCGCCAGGACCGCGTTCATCATCTTCAGGCGCGCGGCGGCGCTGGCGAACTCGCCTGGTCGATGGGCGTAGGCGGCTTGAGCGGTCATGACGAGGCTCCTCTTCTGGCCACCCGCTTGCGGCGGCGCCCATGGGCCCGCGTTGCGGGTCAGTTTGAGGAGACGAAGCCGCCTCCGGCCCGGACGCGCTCAGCGTCCAGGCCGGAGGGTCGGATGCCGGGAAGGATTCCAGCCGAAGGCAGCTATGACCTCGTCTCCTCGCCGGCCACCATTGCGCCACCGGATCGGCCGGAACAGCTCGGGCGAGTCCTTAGGAAGTCGCCGGATGGCGGGCGGCGCAGCTCACGACGAGGTGAGGCCGGCGGCGAGCGCTAAGCGGATGGCCTGGCTGAGATTGTGCGCGCCCAGGCGCTCCATGACGTGGGCGCGATGGATCTCCACGGTGCGCGGGCTGATGCCGAGCTCCTTGGCGATGGTCTTGTTGGTGCCGCCGGCGACCAGGTGTTCAAGCACTTCGCGCTCACGGACGGACATCTCGGCGATTCGGACCGCGGTCAGGCCGGCCTCGCGATCCTGGTCATCCGCCCGGCCCATGGCGTCGAGGGCCGCGGCGATCGCCGACAACAGCCTTTCCTCCGAGCAGGAGCTTTCGAGGAAATCGGCCGCGCCCGCCTTGATGGTCTCGACCGCCTCGGTGACATCGCCCTCGATCCGGCTCATCACGATGAGGGGCAGATCGGCGCGCTGGGCGGTCAGGGCGGTCAGGGAGGGATGATCTTCCAATGCCTGCGAGCGGATCTCCAGTATGCATCCCGCGGCCACCACCGGCGCGAACTCGGCGAAGTCGCGGGCCGAGGCGAACCATTTGACCTCGTATCCGGCGTCTTGGAGCAAACGAACGTGATCGCCGAGTTGGCTCTCGGCGTGCGCGATCACATAGACCCGTGACCGATCCTCCATCGCCCGGTCCCTACAGAGGAAGGCGCCGCCTGAACAGGCAAGCTGCGTCGCGCAGCGAGACGCGCGGCGCCGATTACCTTAGTCACAGACCGTGCGGTGGACGCGAAGGAATAATGTTGCTGGGCTGAAGCTAATCGAACCCGGCGTCCAGCTGGCGCAGCGCACCGGGCTTCAAAACGCTGACAGAGCGGCCTTCCGTGGCGATCACGCCTTGCCGGCGCAGCGCCGTGAAGGTCCGGCTGACGGTCTCGCTCGACAGGCCAAGATAGTCGGCTATGTCATACCGTGACATAGGAAGTCTCATCCGATCGCCGCTCGCGGTGCGCCGCGCGATCTCCCGCAGGAAGTGGGCGATCTTCTCCAGGGCGTTGCCACGGGCCAGAAGGTCGATGCGCGCCGTCGCCTGTTCGCTGCTGCCGGCCAGCCATTCCCAGAGCTGGGTCGCCACCGTTCGATCGGCCAGGGCCTCCCGTTCCAAGCGAGCGCGCTCGTACCGCGCCACGATGACCGCGCCGACGGCTTCGGCCGAGCAGCGGTGTACGACGCGGTTCTCGAAGCCGAACATCTCGCCCGGGACGAAGAAGCCATAGACCGTGCGGCGGCCGCTGCGTCCGAAATGCAGGGTGCGGACCACGCCACCCATCACCTCATAGACGCAGTCGGCCCTGTCTTCCTCGGCGAACACCGGCTCCCCCGGAGCAAAGGTCGACAGCGACCTGTCGGCCAGGGTGGCCAGGTGCGGGGCGAGGCGGCTGCGCTCTGCTCCGGGACGCTCCATCGAGACCGGGGCCACGGACGCTGGCATCGACATCTTCCACCTCCTCTAGAACCCCGAGAAACCACCGTGCGCCCATGCCGGCGCGGGGCCAGTCCGGTCGATGCCTAAGGGACAATCCGGCGCGGGATCGTCGGGCCCTTGTCCCGCAAGGCGCGGCGGCCTTCCCGCCAAGGGCGGTTTTGCTTGCCGACGGCTGATCTCGGTCAGTGCGCTTCCGGGCGCGTCGGCATAGCGTCCGCGGGCCGGATGACCGGGCCTCCAGAGTGCGGCGCCGGACCAACAACCCAACCAATCGCGGAGAAGACACTATGAAGACCGACAGTGACATCAAGCGGGATGTCGAGAACGAACTGCGCTGGGACCCCGACATCGACGCCACGGACATCGCCGATTCGGTGAAGGACGGGGTGGTGGCCCTCGCCGGCTTTGTGCGCAGCTACGGCCAGAAATGGGAGGCCGAGCGCGACGCCAAACGGGTCGCCGGGGTTACCGGCATCGCCAACGACATCGAGGTGCGCCTGCCGGCGATCGACCAGCGGCCCGATCCTGACATCGCGCGCGACGCGGTGGCGGCGATCCAGACCCAGCTGCCCTTCTGGCACAACCACATCAAGCCGGTGGTCAAGAACGGCTGGGTCACCCTGGAGGGCGACGCCGAATGGAATTTTCAGCGCGAACGCGGCGAGTCCGCCGTGCGTCACGTGCGCGGCGTCAAGGGCGTCTCCAACCTGATCGTCGTCAAGCCGCAGGCTGCGCCCTCCGAGATCAAGACCCGCATCGAGGAGGCGCTCAAGCGCAGCGCCGAGGTCGACGCCAGCCACATCGCCGTCGAGACCGATGGGGGCAAGGTCATCCTGCACGGCAAGGTCAAATCCTGGGCCGAGCGCCAGGAAGCCGAGCGCGCCGCCTGGCGGGCGCCCGGCGTCACCATGGTCGAGAACAAGATCAGCGTCGGACTGCTTGAGTCGCTTGCCGCATAGGGGTCCTCCCGCCTCGGCCCCGGCGGACCACCCGCCGGGGCTTTTTGTCGGCAAGGGCCGCCCCCCCGGCGCGGAGAGGTATTCGAAGGAGCAAGACATGAAGATCGTTCTCGGGCTTTGCGTCGCCGCGGCGGCCGCTGCCATGCTCGGTGGCTGCGAGGACCACGGCTATGCCGCCGTCGGCGTCGGCGTTGACGCCGGCCCCGTCGCCCTGGCCGACTGCGACGGCTTCTATGACGACTTCTACGGCCCCTTCGACGATGGCTGCTGGGCCGCCGACGGTGTCTTCTGGTTCCGCGACCGCGACGGCCATTATCGCCGCGACGTCGACCATCACTTCAGCCACGTGGCCGCCGAGCACATGCACCCGATCCACGGCGTCGGCCCCGGCGTCGGCGCCCACTTCGGCGATGGCCAACACCACCAGATGTAGCGAAGTGGCGAGCCATGAACGCCCTGGGAGTCACCATCCTGCTCGGCTCGATCCTGCTCTCGGTGGCGATCGCCGTGATCAGCCGCGGGCACGTGATCTTCATCGGCCTGCCGCTCTTGTTCGGCCTGCCGCTGGCCGGGATCCTCGGCCGCCGGCGGGGTTAGGGCCGCTGGCGGCGCCCATTCAGTCCTTCAGCGACTCCCCGATCGCATCCAGCAGGTGCCCGGTGCCTTCCTCGCGGGAGCCGGCGTCGTCGTAGCCGTCGAGGAAGGCGCCCTGTTCGGTGACCATCAGGGTGGTCTTCGCGCCCTCGGCCTTCAGCTGCATGGTCGCCAGCGAGACCGAGATCTTCTTGTCGTTCATGTGCATGACGTAGGAGTAGACCAGCCGCTCGTTCGGCACGACGTCGTGATAGGTCGCCTCGAAGTCGGAGACCGTGCCGCCCTCCCAGCGGCCCTTCAGCCGCTCGGTCCCGCCGACGCGCACATCCATATGCCGCTCGACCAGCTCCCAGGGGCCGGTGAACCATTTCGACTTGGCTTTCTCGTCGGTCAGGGCCAGCCACACCCGCGCCACCGGCGCCGCATAGGTGCGCTCCAGGTGGAAGGTGGCGTGCACCACCGAGCGCGCGCCGGTCTCCGCGGCGCCTGACATCCGCATGACCTCCGCATCCAGCTTGTCCAGTGTGGTGCGCCAGCCTTCGGACGCGCCGCCCACCATGGGCGCGGCCATGGCCGGGTCGATGAATTCATAGGTCTGCATCACGTCCATGCGCGTGCCGCCGAGCGCGTCGGCGAAGTCGACTTCGGTGCGGACAGTGAACAGCGGCTTGTCGGCCACATCGGTCACCCGCATGTCGATCACCAGCCGACTGTTCGGCGTGATCTCCAGAAAGACGCCGCGGGTCCAGTGCCGCTCGCCGTTCGGCGCCTGCATGCAGACCTCGAACGGGCCGCCGACCTTCATCTCCACCC
>DASYAQ010000465.1:0-2063 GCA_036501225.1 Caulobacteraceae bacterium
CCCCGCGAAGGCGGGGGCGGATGAGGGGCCGCGCCGCAATCGAGGAGAGGGCGCCCGCGCGGTCGTGGCGATCTCAGCGCGGCCCCTCATCCGACTGGTCTTAAGACCGGCCACCTTCTCCCGCGAGGGGAGAAGGGGCGAAACCCAGCTCCGGGCGTCGCTTGGCGCCACGCCTTAGCGGTTTCTTCGTAACGCCCGGCATAGGATGGGCTCGAGCATCCTTGGGGCCCCTTTCTATGTCAGGACGCGCACTCGCAACGGCCGATGCGCCGGGCGCGGCCGGGCGGGCCGGGCCGGAAGCGGACCCGGCGCGGCTGTCGGTGTTCGTGGTCGCCCCGAACGGCGGCGACGACCTGGCCGGCTTCATCCGCGAGACCTTGCCGAAAGAGGCCGTTCTGGCCTGCGACGGCGCCCCCGAGGCCATAGCCCGGGCGGATGCGGCGCGGCGCACGGGCCAGGCCGCCGCCGTCTTCATCTTCGACTTTCGCGGCAAGCCGGTCGGCGACCTGGCCGAACAGGTGCGCCAGGTGCGCAACGCCTATCTCGCCGCCGAACTGATCGTGATCGCCGAGCGCCGCGACAGCGCAGCCTTCGCCGCCTGCCTGCAGGTCACCCAGACGCCGGAGACCCTGACCTTCCTGCTCGCCCCGCTGCAGCGGCAGGAGGCGATGCGGGCGGTCAGGATCGTCGCCGAGCGCTACCGCGCCCTGCACCAGGCCAAGCGCGACCTGGAAGAGCGCAACCGCTCCATTCAGGGTCTGGAGACGCGCGGCCGCGAGCTCAACGCCCGCCTCGACATCGCCATGCACGCCGCCCGCCACGACGGCCTGACCGGCGTGCTCAACCGCGCCGGGTTCGTCGACGAACTGGCGCTCAGGCTGGGCCGCCGCTTGCGGAAACAGACAGTGCTGCTGATCGACCTGGACCGCTTCAAGTCGGTCAACGACACCCTCGGCCACGACGCCGGCGACGACCTGGTGCGCAAGATCTGCGCGGCCATGTCGGCCATCGTTCCGGCCGGCGACATCCTGGCCAGGCTGGGCGGCGACGAGTTCGGCGTCATCATCGAAGGCGCCAGCGAGGCCGGGGTGGCCGAGTTCTGCGCGCGGGCCCTGCGCGTCTGCGGCCAGAGCCGCCGCGTGCTCGGTCACGAGGTGCAGGTCAGCGCCTCCATCGGCGTCGCCTATCAGGGCGACAACCAGACCCAGATGGAGATGATGCGCCACGCCGACCTGGCGCTCTACGCCGCCAAGAAGGAGGGGCGAAACCGCTTCCGGGTCTACGACACCGCCATCGACAAGGCCGCCAAGCACCGCGTCTCCGTCGAGCACGGCCTCGAGCGGGCGATGAACACCAACCAGCTGAAGATGGCCTACCAGCCGATCGTCAAGGCCGACAACGGCCAGATCCTGGGCTTCGAGGCCCTGGTGCGCTGGACCAGCCCCGAGCACGGCCCGATCTCGCCGGCCGACTTCGTACCGGTCGCCGAGGAGACCGGCCTGATCCTCGACCTTGGCGACTGGATCACCCGCCAGGCGCTGAAGGACTGCCGCCGCTGGAACGGGCCCTACGTCTCGGTGAACCTGTCGGCGCGCCAGTTCCTGCGCCACAACGTCGCCGAGCGCATCCTGCAATACGCCGAGGACGCCGACCTGGCGCCGCAGCGGATCCAGATCGAGTTGACCGAGACCGCCATCATCGACGACGTCGAGCGCGCCGACCACAACCTGAAGATCCTGCGCGCGGCGGGCGTGCGGGTGGCGCTGGACGACTTCGGCACCGGCTATTCCAGCCTGGTCTATCTCAACCAGTTCGCCATCGACTGCATCAAGATCGACAAATCCTTCGTCGACAACGTCACCCGCGACCGCCAGTCGGCGGTGATCGTCGCCTCGGTGGCGCGCCTCGCCGCCTCGCTGGGCATGACCGTGGTCGCCGAAGGGGTGGAGACCGAGGAACAACGCCAGATCCTGATGGCCGCCGGCTGCGGCGCCCTGCAGGGCTACCGCTTCGGCAAGCCGATGAGCGCGCGCGACGTGACCACCCTGCTGGCCGGCCTGGCG
>DASYAQ010000466.1:0-2009 GCA_036501225.1 Caulobacteraceae bacterium
GACTGGGCCGGGTCGCCGGCGACGAGCCGGCCACTCTCCAGCCACGCGGCAAGCGCCGGCGTGAACTCGGCCGCGACCTTGCCCTGGTAGGCCCCGAGGTCAGCCTCGGCGAACGCGCCGTGCCAGCGACCGTTGACGCCCTTGTTCAGGAACGTCTTCGCGCCGTCGACCCAGGCATTCTCCGCGCCCGGCATCAGCGTCTCGCCCTGCGCACGCATGGTCTCGAAGCTCGCCGCCTTGACGATCTCGTCCATCGCCACGTCCGGCAGCTCGATCTCAAGGTATTGGGCGATGCGGGCGATCTCGCCGGCGAGGTCGGCCTTCAGGTCATTGTAGTGAACCAGCAGCATGTTGGCGTCGCGCCGCGCGGCCCAATAGCTGCGCTCGACCTCCCAGAAGGAGGTGGCAGGATCGCCCCGGCCCCCCCCGTCAACCAGCCACTCCCGAAAGTACTCGGCCGGGTTTTCCGGGGTTCGGGGCGCCGCGTCGCCGAACTTCGGATCGCCGAGGCTCACCTGATCCATGATCGCGTTCGTCTGCGGCGTGAAGCCGCGCAGATGGTTGTGCATGCTCATCGCGGCGTCACGCCCGTCGCGGGCGACATGAATGAACTTTACGCCCTCGCACACAGGCAGCGCATCGTAGGGCAGGTGCGACTTGAAGTGCCGCCGCCCTCGATCGGCCTTGGCCGCCTCCAGCACCGGTTCAACCGGTCCCCTCAGGCGGAAGTCGGGCCACACGCCGCCCACCGGGGCCGGAGCCGAACTGCCGGCAAGCAGCATGGAGACGATCCGCTGCGTCCAGGTCGTGCCGCACTTTGGAAAGGTGGCGATGATAATGTCATCAGGCCGGCTTCGGTAACCCGCCCACCGGGCGCTGTCGAAGATCCGCGATCGCACGTCTCTGCGTGGAGGCCTAACCAGCGCGTTCATTCGAGCGTCTCCCCCAGCCCTATCGTACGAGACTAACCTTTGCTGTTGGCGGCGCAACCGGTCGCGGTGAGATCAGCCTTCAGCCGAGGCTGCGGGCGCATCTCCCGATAGACTAGGTCGCGTCGGCGTGGCCGTAGCTGACGAAGAAGAACGGCTGGTCGCCGACGTAACTCGGCTCAGGACGTTCCGCCATGACCCTCCTCCCGACTGACCGGTTGGCCCATCGCCCTGCGCCCAGACCCTAGGCCAGCGCCGCCTTGAGGCCAGGCGCGAACTCGGCGCCGTCCGGCACGGTCATCGAGGAGACCTTCAAGGTGTCGCCGAACGGCTCGGTCCGGCCGCCGAGGCAGGCGGCGAGAAAATGCTCGGCGACGGCGAAGAAGGCGATGTTGTTTTCCGGCCGTGCGAAGCCGTGGCCCTCGTCGGGGAAGAGCACATAGGTGACCGGGATCGATTTCGACTGCATGGCGGTGACGATCTGGTCGGACTCGGCCTGTTTCACCCGCGGGTCGTTGGCGCCCTGGCCGATCAGCAACGGCCGGACGATGGCGTCGGCGCGGGTCAGGGGCGAACATGCTTTCAAAAGCGCCGCGCCGTCCGGCGTCGTCGGATCGCCGACCCGCTTGTAGAGCTGGATGCGCCCGGCCTCCCAATAGGCCGGAATGCTGGCCAGTAGCGTGTTGAGGTTCGACGGCCCGACGATGTCGACGCCACAGGTGAACACCTCGGGCGTGAAGGCCAGGCCCGCCAGCACCGAATAGCCGCCGTAGGAGCCGCCCAGAATCGCCACCTGGTCGGCGGTGGTGACGCCGTGGTCGACCGCCCATTTCACAGCGTCGATCAGGTCGTCGTGCATCTTGCCGCCCCATTCGAGGTAGCCGGCGGCGAGGAAGGCCTTGCCGAAGCCGGTCGAACTGCGGAAGTTCGGCGACAGCACCGCGTAGCCCCGGTTGGCCAGGAACTGGTGCAAGGGATTGTAGCCATAGACGTCCCGCGCCCACGGGCCGCCGTGCGGCACCAGCACCAGCGGCACCGGCGCGTTCGGCCGGCCGGTCCCGTCGGGGTCGCTGCCCGGCG
>DASYAQ010000467.1:0-1971 GCA_036501225.1 Caulobacteraceae bacterium
GTGGCAGCGGGTGCTCCAGCCCGTCCGCCAGCGCTGCTTCGGCGAGGGCCAGGGCCTGGTCGTTGCGCTGGCCGCGCAAAGCCGCCGCGATCGCCTCCAGGCGGCGCCGGTCGAGCGTCTGGTCGTGGCCGTCCTCGGGCATCGGCGTAAACCTATCGTCTATGGGCGACGTCCGCCAAGCCATCGCACCATTTTAGTACCAATAGGCCCGAATTCCAATGATTGGTGTTGTTTTGGACTTGCCATCTGACCCGATTTGGTGACACCCTCAATGCATCTCCGGGCCCTATGCGCGGGTCGCGTATGGGTCTTCCGGATGGAGTTGCCCTCCTTCCAACTGGTCCGGGCGAGTGATCGCCCGGACCGTTTTCCCTGGCCATTTGATGGGCGCTCGCCGCGCCAAGCCGGGGGTCTTGTGTCAAGGTGTCGGCGGGGCGTTCACATTCATGCAGACAAGACCGCCGTTCCCGTCCGAACTGTCGCGCTGGCTTGCCGCGGCGATGCTGGCGTTCGGACTGGGCCTCGGCGCGATTCGGGCTTCGGCCGCCACGCCGGCCATCGTGCCCGCGCCGAAATCGATGCTGGTGCGCGCCCAGGCGGATCCGGTTCGCATCGACGAGCGCACGCCGATCATCGTGGAGGTCCGCGATCTCGACGCCTTGCGGGTCGCCAACTATCTGAGCGAGCTCGCAGCCCGGACGCGCGGCCTGGACATGAGGGTTCGCGCCGGCGGCGGCGTCGCCCGCGGCGAGACGGCGATCGTCCTGCGGCGCCGCGGTCATGGCGTAGCGGGCGGCGAGGCCTATGACCTGCGCGTCTCGCCCGGCCGCATAACCGTCTCGGCCCCGACCATGGCCGGGCTCTTCTATGGCGTGACGACGGTCTGGCAGTTGCTGACGCCGGATGCCGCCAAGGGCCCCGTCGCCGTGCCGCAACTCAGCATCCACGACGCGCCCCGATTCCGCTGGCGTGGGTTGTTGCTGGATTCCGCGCGCCACTACCAGTCGCCGGAATTCATCGAGCAGCTGATCGACTGGATGGCGCTGCACAAGCTGAACGTGCTGCACTGGCACCTGAGCGACGACCAGGGCTGGCGGTTGGAAATCAAGAAATACCCCAAGCTGACGCAGATCGGCGCCTGGCGCACCCCCGCCGGCCAGGCCGCCGCCGCCGACATCGACCCCGCGACCGGCAAGCCGCGCCTGTATGGCGGTTTCTATACCCAGGACCAGGCGCGCGCGATCGTCGCCTATGCCGCCGCCCGCAATGTCACCGTCGTGCCGGAGATCGACATGCCCGGCCACGCCCTGGCGGCGATCCTGAGCTATCCCGAACTCGCTTCCGACGGCCCCGGCGACCCGGCGATCGAGGGCGACTGGGGTGTTTTTCCCTATATCTACAATGTCGACGACCATACCTTCGCCGTGCTCGAAGACGTGCTGAGCGAGGTGATGGCGATCTTTCCCAGCCGCTATATCCATGTCGGCGGCGACGAGGCGCAGAAGGACCAGTGGAAGGCTTCACCGGCCATCCAGGCCCGGATGAAGGCGCTGGGCCTCGCCAACGAAGACGCGCTGCAGAGCTATTTCATCCGCCGCATCGAAACCTTTCTGGACGCCCACGGCCGCCGCCTGGTGGGCTGGGACGAGATCCTCGAGGGCGGCCTGCCGCCGACGGCGACGGTGATGTCCTGGAACGCATTCGCCGGCGCGATGGCCGCGGCCACGGCCGGCCACGACGCCATCCTTACCCCGCAGCCGACGCTCTATTTCGACCACCGGCAGAGCGACCTGTCCGATCAGCCGGGCCGCGTCGACGTGATCGGCCTGCGCGACGTCTATGATTTCGAGCCGGCGCCGGCGACGCTGACCCCGAAGGCGCGCGGCCACATCCTGGGTCTGCAGGGCAATCTGTGGACCGAGCACATCCGGACCGAAGCGCGGGTTCAGGCCATGGCCTTTCCGCGCGCGG
>DASYAQ010000468.1:0-5752 GCA_036501225.1 Caulobacteraceae bacterium
CGGATGCCTGAATTCAGCGCTTACTAACGTTAATTGACGGTTAATCGCATTAGCCTGAGTCGGCGGCGCGTCGACTTTGTCGCACGAGAAAAATTCTTTGATTCGAATGTGTTTGCGACCGTTCGGCCGCACGAGGCGTGGCCGACTTCCGCCCTGGCGCCCTTCCCGGCCCGGAACAGGCCGGTTCAGAGGTTGTCGCGCAGCCAGACCGCGGCGCGGGTGAGCGGCGTGGCGTGCGCGTCGGGCAGGGCCGAGCGCGAGCGCCCGCCCTTGGGCTTGTAGGTGACCGCCTCGCGCGGGCCGAAGGCGGCGCGCTGCAGCACGCCGGCGGCGGCGCAGAAGGCCGGGCCGGAAGCCGCGTCGGCCAGGTGCGGCACCCGCCGCGGCCGGCCGAGACGCACCGGCCGGTCGAACACGCGCACGGCCACTTCGCGCACGCCGGCGAGCTGGCTGGCGCCGCCGGTCAGCACCACCCCGGCGCTGGGCTCCAGCGGCGCGCCGGCCGCGCGCAGACGTTCGCGCAGCAGTTCCAGCGTCTCCTCGACCCGGGGCGCGATGATGCCCTTGAGCAGCGAGCGCGGCGCGATCACCGGACCGGCGCCCGGATCGTCGCCGCGCGGCGGCGCCTCGATCATTTCGCGGTCCTCGTTGGCCGAGGCGATGGCCGAGCCGTGCAGGGTCTTGATCCGCTCGGCGCCGGCGATGGAGGTGGAGAGGCCGCGCGCGATATCCGCCGTCACGTGGCCGCCGCCGACGGCGAGGCTGTCGACGTGCACCAGCGAGCCGCCGGCGAACACCGCCACCGAGGTCGAGCCGCCGCCCATGTCCAGGCAGATGCAGCCCAGGTCCATCTCGTCGTCCTCGAGCGCCGCCAGGCCGGACGCGAAGGGGGCGGCGACGACGCCGCGGAACTCCAGGTGGGCGCGCTCGACGCAGAAGCCGAGCATCTGGAACATCGCCTCGCTGATCGAGACCACCATCAGGTCGAGCCTGAGCACCTTGCCGAACATGGAGCGCGGATCGCGCACGCCGCGCTGGGAGTCGACCGACCAGGTGATCGGCAGCAGATGGATCAGCCGCCGGCCGGGCAACCGCACCTGGGCCACGGCCGCGGAGATGGCGCGGCTGAGATCGACGTCGGAGATCGGCCGGGCGCCCAGGGGGATCTCGGAGGAGACGCGGTGGCTGGCCAGCTGGCCGCCGGAGGTGGTCACGGCGACGCCCTGGACGCTGACGCCGGAAACGGTCTCGGCGCGCTCGACGGCCTGGGCGATGGCGTCGGTGGCCTCGTCCATATTGACAATGGAGCCGCCGCGCACGCCGCGCGACTGCACGTGGCCGACGCCGGCGGTCTGCAGGGTATGGCCTTCGCGGTTGATGCCGCCCGGCTTCATGATGAAGCAGGTGACCTTGGAGGCGCCGAGGTCGAGCGCCGCCACCACCGGCTGGCGTCCCGCCAGGGCCTTCAGCCCCTCCCGGGCTTCCCGCCGATCCTCAAGCCGCGACATCTGAATCACTCCTCGGGTCCTGGTGCTCATGCGCCGTTGGCGGCAGGTGGGGCGGCGGGGCCGGCGTCGCGCGGACGCACGGCCACCAGATCCGGATCGCGCAGGTCGATGCGCGCAAAGCCGAGATCGAGAATTCGCGACTGCTGGTCGAGCTTGTCGAGCTGGTCGAGCGCGGCGGCCTGGCCGTCGGCCGGCAGTTCGATCAGGCCGCCGTCCTTGGTGCGCAGGTCCCAGCGCCGGTCGTCGACCCGGACGATGGCGTCCAGCCGGTCCATCAGGCGGCCCCGGGCGCGCAGCAGCTTGAGCACGGCCGGCGCGGCCTGGTCGGCTCCCTCGCCCACCACCAGCGGCAGGTCGGTGAACTGGCCGGGGTCGGCCTCGGGGATGGCGCGGCCCTCGCTGTCGATGACCAGGTTCCTGCCGGCATGCTGCCAGACCGCCAGGCTCTGGCGCTGGGTGACGGCGATGACGATGGTGTCGGGGAGGAGCCGGATGACCTTGGCCGACTTGACCCAGCCCACCGCCTCGACCCGGCCGCGCAGGGCGGTCAGGTCCAGATGCAGGATCGGCTGATTCTTGCCGAGCGCGGCGGCTGTTAGGATGTCGGCGGCGGCCGCGGGCGTCGCGCCCTGGACCTGCACGGAAGCGACCCTGAGGCCCAGGCCGATCAGGCCATTGTCGATATTGGCGACCACTTGGTCGCGCATCCGATGCACGCGCGGATCCGTGGCCAGAACCGCGGCGACGCCGGCCAGCGCGATCAGCGCGGCGAGGCTGACGGCGGTCAGCGGCGCCAGGCCAAGGCTCTGGGCCGCGGCAAGTTTCGCTGGCGCGTAGGGTTTTGATTTCGCGGGCTTGGCCGCACGCCGCTGCGGCTGCGCGACCTTGGGCCGAACCCGGCCCCGAACGCGGCTAGGCGATCCCCCTCGCATCGCCGCGGCCATAGGCATCCTCCACGATCCAGCCCACCAAGTCGTCGAACCCCACGCCCTTGTGCGCCGCCTGCTCTGGAACGAGCGAAGTGGGCGTCATGCCGGGCTGGGTGTTGACCTCCAAAAGGACCAGAATGTCGTTAATGTCGTCATAACGAAGGTCGGTGCGCGTAACGCCTCGGCAACCAAGCGAGGCGTGGGCGAGTTCGGCCATGCGCAGGGCGCGGGTCGCGGCTTGCGGCGGCATGCGGGCCGGAATGATGTGCGACGAGCCGTCCTCGCCGTACTTGGCCTCGTAGTCGTAGAAACCGGCGCGCGGCACGATTTCGGTGACGGTCAGGGCCTGGCCGTCCATCACCGCGACGGCCAGCTCCAGGCCGCGGATATAGGGCTCGATCAGCACCGCGTCGCCGAAGGTCCAGGATGGCGCGATCAGCTCTTGCGGCGGGCCGTTGGCGCCTTCGAAGACCAGAATGACCCCGACCGAAGAGCCCTCGGCGTTCGGCTTCACCACATAGGGCGGCGCCATGACGTGCTCGCGGGCGGCCTTGAAGCGGTCGAACAGGCCGCCGCCGGGGACGGTGACCCCGGCCGCGGCCATCACCGCCTTGGCCTTGACCTTGTCCATGGCCAGCGCCGAGGCCAGCACGCCGCAATGGGTATAGGGCAGGGCCAGGGTCTCCAGCACCCCCTGCACCGACCCGTCCTCGCCCCAGACCCCATGCAGGGCGTTGAAGACCACGTCGGGCTTGAGCCGGGTCAGCACCTCGGCCAGGTCGCGCCCAGCGTCGACGCGGCTGACCTTGGCCCCCAGGCGCTCCAGGGCGTCGGCGCATTCGCGCCCGGAGACCAGCGACACCTCCCGCTCGGACGAAAGGCCGCCCAGCAGCACCGCGACATGATGGCCGGTCAGGCGCTTGGGCATGGCGGGGCGAATCCTTCCTGGGGTGCTGACCGGCTGTTAGGCCGGATCGGCGGGAAGGAAAAGGCGCGCCAGGAACCCTTTCCCCGCGAAGAGCGGGGGGCGAGGCTTCTACGCTCGCCGCTCCAGCCGCATGCGCATGCCGTTCTTCGGGCGCAGGGTGATGCGGGTCTGCAAGGTCACGTCCTGGCCCTCGATCAGCCGCGGCTGGTAGCGCTGGGCCAACACGGCCAGGATCAGGCTGGCCTCGGTCATGGCCAGGACCGCGCCGATGCAGACGCGCGGGCCGCCGCCGAACGGCAGATAGGCGAAGCGCGGCCGCCCGACGCTGCGCTGGACGTTGAACCGCTCGGGATCGAACAGCTCGGGATCGTCCCACAGCATGCGGTGGCGATGCAGCACCCAGGGCGCGATCCCCACATTGGTTCCGGCCTTCACCTTGACGCCACAGATCTCGTCATCCTTCAGCGCGACCCGCGTCGAGATGCCGGGCGCCGGCGGATAGAGCCGCATGGCCTCTTCGAGGAACATGCGCGTGTAGGGCAGGTTGGGCACGTCTTCAGCGGTCGGCGTTCGCCCGCCGAGCACCGCGTCCAGTTCGGCATGCAGCCTGGCTTCTTCGTCCGGCAACTGGGAGAGCAGATACCAGACCCAGGTCATGGTCACCGCGGTGGTCTCGTGGCCGGCCATGAAGATGGTGATCACCTCGTCGCGGATCTCCTTGGCGTTCATGCCCGCGCCATTCTCCGGGTCCTTGGCGGCGATCAGCCGGGTCAGGAGGTCGTTGGGCGCCTCGGCCAAGTTCTTCTCCCGCTCGGCGATCATGCGGTAGATGGCCGCGTCCATCCTGGCGAAGTCGGCATGGATGGCCTCCTCCTTCGCCTTCATGCGCCGCGCGCCGATGACCGGCAGAATGTCGAGCAGGCTGAAGTTGAGCGCGGCCTGGGTGATGCCCAGCGTCGTGCCGGTCAACTCGATCAGGGCGTCGGCGTCGGACGAGAACATGGTCTTGCAGATGATCTGCAAGGTCAGCTGCTTCATCTCCTCGGCGATATCGACGTCCGGATCGTTGTCGAGCGCGTCCCAATGCTGGCGAAAAGCCATCGTGGCTTCAGCCATGGCCGGGGCGTAGCTGGCGACGCTGCGCGGGTCGAAGGAGCCGGCCATCACCTTGCGGTGGGTCTTCCAGGTCTGGCCATCGCTGCTGAGCAGCCCCTCGCCGAACATGGCGGTGAAGAAGCGCTTCTCCATGTCGGTCTTCGGATAGTTGGCGACGTTGTCGAGCAGGACGCGGCGGACGCCATCCGGGTCGTTGACCCACAGTATCCGCCCCATCAGCCCCTTCGGCTGCACGATCGGCTGTTCGTAGAGCGCCATCGGCAGCATCGCGTACTGATTGCCGTTGGCCAGGCGCATCTGTTTGAAAAAGGAGGGCGCCTTGGCCGGCGGTGGCTCGGTACCGGCCAGAAACGGGGTCTCGAGAGTCGTCGCGATTGTCATCGGGTTGGCTCAATCCAGCGTTCCATTTGGCGACGCTAGCCGATAGAGGGTCAAGACGGTCGTTAATTCGGGTTCATCTGAACCTATACTGGCCGGCCGATCCGCTTGATCTCCCATTCCAAGTCGACGCCGAACTTCTCACGCACAGCGGCGCGCACCGCGTCGCCCAAGCCCTCGAGATCGGCGGCGGTGGCCTCGCCGGTGTTGATCAGGAAGTTGGCGTGCTGGTCGGAGAACTTGGCGGCGCCGTGCAGCCTGCCGCGCCAGCCGGCGGCGTCGACCAGCCGCCAGGAGGAGTCGCCGGGCGGGTTCTTGAAGGTCGAGCCGCCGGTCTTTTCGCGGATCGGCTGGCTGGCCTCGCGCCGGGCGGTGATCGCGTCCATGCGCGCCGCGATGGCCGCCGGATCGTCGGCGCGGCCTGCGAACAGGGCGCCGGTGAAGATCAGCGCCCGCTCGGCCGCCGCCTTCGACTTGCGATAGGCGAAGTCCATTTCGGCGTTGGTAAGCACGACGCGTTCGCCGGCGCGATCCACCGCATAGGCCGCGACCAGCACGTCCTTGGTCTCCGCCCCATAGCAGCCGGCGTTCATCACGCAGGCGCCGCCGACGGTCCCCGGCACGCCGCGATAGAATTCCAGGCCGGCGATCCCGGCCCGAGCCGCCTCGCGCGCCAGGTTGGCGTCGAGCACGGCGGCGCCGGCGAAGATGCGGCGGTCGCCGCGCGGCTCGATGCGCGCGAAGCCGCGGGCCAGCCGGATCACCACGCCGTCGACGCCGCCATCACGGACCAGCAGGTTGGAGCCCACTCCGATCGCTGTGACCGGAATGCCGGCGTCGAGGCCGCGCAGGAAATCCGCCAGATCGGCCTCGTCCTCGGGCAGGAAGATCAC
>DASYAQ010000469.1:0-3476 GCA_036501225.1 Caulobacteraceae bacterium
GAAATCGCCCATGACGGCCGCGATCGGTCGGTAGCGCTCGATCATTGTCGTCACCGCCGGTGTCCGGCTGATCGGCTCCTTCGACTCTTCGATCCACTTCACGACGTAGTTGGCGAGGTAACAGCGGTCGTAGAGCCGGTGCCGCGCGAAGAAATCGCGCTCGCTCGCAGACAGCGCGAACCCGGAGCAGAGCGCCAGGCCGAAGTCGGCGACGTACAGCTGCTCGCCGTCGCTCAGCACGTTGTGGAAATGCAGGTCGAAGTGCAGCATTCCGCGGGCGTTGATGAAGTCCGCGACCGCGTTCAACTGCTCATCGACCTTCAGGATGGCGGCCTCGGCGGCCTCGGCGCCTTCGGCCACGCGACCGGTGAGCCAGATGTTGACGGTCTCCGGCACGTATTCGAGGAACAGCACAAGGCTCGCGCCGGCGTGGGTGATCGCCTGGTGCCGGGCGCGTATCGCCGGCGAGTCCTCCCAAAAGTTGGCGGCCCGCTCCCACCTGGCCTCTTCCTCCGGCGTCAGCGGCGGCCGCGGCGCGCCCGGCAAGACCCGCCAGTGGTACAGGATCGGGAAGTTCACGCAGTCGCCGGCGAGGACCCAGTCGGTGGCCATGAGGTTGGCGGCCAGTTCGCGCCAGGCGCCGAACCCGGTCGATCCGATCCCGTACTGGTAGAACAGCGGCAGCCCGAAGACATTGGCCGTCGAATCGCCGCCCCGCTCGATGTCGGTCAGCGGAACCTTCTTGACGAAGATCTGCACGCCGTCGAGCTCGAGCAGCGTCGGTGGGACAACCGACCGGATGTCCATCGCGGCGGCCGTTTGAAGCAGCGCTTCGAGACCTTGGTCATCGAGGGCTGCGAGCTTGGACGAAACGACGTCATGGACGCCGCGACGACGGGCTGTGTGGGCGGCCTGGTCGAACATCGCCGTCCCGCCCTACTCCACCCCGAGCCTGGCCTTCAGTATCTCGTTCACCGCCGCCGGGTTGGCCTTGCCGCCGGTCTCTTTCATGACCTGGCCGACGAACCAGCCGATGGCCTGCGGCCGCGTCTTCACCGCTTCGGCCTTGTCGGGATTGGCGGCGATGATCGCCTCGATCGCGCTCTCCAGCGCGCCGGTGTCGCTCATCTGCACCAGGCCGTGCTTCTCCACGATGGACCTGGGCGTCCCTTCGCCCTGCGCCATGCGCTCGAACACCTCCTTGGCGATCTTCGACGAGATCACCCCGTCCTCGATCAGCTGGGCGTATTCCGACAGCATCGGCACGGTGATGTGCAGCACGCCCCGCGCCGTCACCTCGGCGCCCGAGGCGTTGGCGAAGGTCAGCACCGACTGGGTGATGGTGTTGGCCATCAGCTTCGGCTCGTGGCCGACCACGGCCGCCTCATAGAGGTCGGCGCGCTCGGTCTCGATGATCAGCACCCCGGCGTCGTAGGCCGAAAGGCCATACTGGCTCTGCAGCCGCGCCTTCTTGGCGTCGGGCAGCTCCGGCAGGGTCGCCTCCAGCGCCTTGATCCAGGCCGGATCCAGCTCCAGCGGCAACAGGTCCGGGTCGGGGAAGTAGCGGTAGTCGTCCGACTCCTCCTTCGAGCGCATCGGCCGGGTCTCCCCTTTCAGCGGATCGAACAGGCGGGTCTGCTGAACGATCCTGCCGCCATCCTCGAGGATCTCGATCTGCCGGCGCGCCTCGTACTCGATCGCCTCGCGGATGTGGCGATAGGAGTTGACGTTCTTGATCTCGCAGCGCGTGCCCAGCGGCTCGCCCGGCCGCCGCACCGAGACGTTGACGTCGGCGCGCAGATTGCCCTTCTCCATGTCGCCGTCGCAGGAGCCGATATAGCGCAGGATGGTCCTGAGCTTCTTCACATAGGCCGAGGCCTCTTCCGAACTGCGCATGTCGGGCTTCGACACGATCTCCATCAGCGCGGTGCCGGCCCGGTTCAGGTCGACATAGGTCCAATCCGGATCCAGGTCGTGGATCGACTTGCCGGCGTCCTGCTCCAGGTGCAGTCGCTCGACCCCGACCGCGAAGGTCGACCCGTCGTCGCGCTCGACCTCGATCACGCCCTCGCCGACGATCGGGTGGGCGAACTGGCTGATCTGATAGCCCTGCGGCAGGTCGGGATAGAAATAGTTCTTCCGGTCGAAGCGCGACCACGCATTGATCCGGGCCTTCAGCCCCAGGCCGGTCTTCACCGCTTGCTCGACGCAGTAGCCGTTGATCACCGGCAGCATGCCCGGCATGGCGGCGTCGACCAGGCTGACCTGCTCGTTCGGCCCGGCGCCGAATCCGACCGCCGCGCCGGAGAACAGCTTCGATCGCGACGCGACCTGGGCGTGCACCTCAAGGCCAAGGACGATCTCCCACGGACCGGTGCGGCCCTGAATCTGGTCAGTCTGAGCGTTCATAAGGCTTTCCTACCATGTCCCGCGTCTGACGAAAGTCGCGAAGCTTGGCTTGTGCGGCGGCGAAAAAGCCGCTTTTCTCCGCGCCGCTGAATTGCATCACCCTCGGGGAGAAAACCAATGCGCAAGATTCTGTCCATCGCTCTGGTCGGCGCCGCCGCCATGGGCCTCGGCCTGGCCGCCGTCGCCCAGGCCCAGGACATGCCGGCCGCGGCCGTCAAGTCCGGCCCGCCGTCGGTCGACTGGCCGATCCAGGACCTGCTCGCCGACCCGATCCTGAACGCGGTGGTCGTAAAGGATCTGCCCGACCTGCCGACCAGCCAGTATCTGGAAATGATCAAGCCGCTCAGCCTCCGCTCGGTCGCCACCTTCCCGCAGGCCAATATCGACGCGGCCAAGCTGGCCTCGATCCAGGCCGACCTGACCGCCGCGGCGGCTAACGATCCCGGCGCCGCCGCGCGTCCGCCCGTTGGCGGCGCCCCGGCAGCCGCCGCGCCGGCCGCTCCGGCTGCCCCCGCTCCGGCGGCTCCCGCTCCGGCTCCGGCTCCAGCTCCAGCCGCGCCGCAATAGGGATCACCACCAACGCTCGGGCCTGGCCGTAAAATCCGCGGCCTGCTCGAGCGCGCCGGCCAGCGAAAACAGCGTCCCCTCGTCGAGCGGGCGGCCGATCAGCTGCAGGCCCAGCGGCAGGCCCTTTTCGTCGAGGCCGGCCGGAACGCTCATCCCCGGCAGGCCGGCCAGGTTCACCGTGACGGTGAAGATGTCGTTCAGATACATGGCCACCGGATCGCTGGTGCGGTCGCCCAGCCCGAAGGCCGCCGACGGCGCGGTCGGGGTCAGCAGCGCGTCGACGCTCTCGAACGCGGTCTTGAAGTCGTCGGCGATGCGCTGTCGCACCCGCTGCGCCTTCAGATAATAGGCGTCGTAATAGCCGGCGCTGAGCACATAGGTTCCGATCAGGATGCGTCGTTTGACCTCGGCGCCGAACCCCTCGCTACGCGTGGCCTCATAGACGTCTGTCAGGGTCTTGCCGTCGACGCGCAGGCCGTAGCGCATGCCATCATACCGGG
>DASYAQ010000470.1:0-16657 GCA_036501225.1 Caulobacteraceae bacterium
CGCGGTGCAGCCGATCCGCAACGCCTTCGCCGCGATCGGCGACAGCGCCTTGGAGTGCGCCGCCACCCTGGGCGCGCGCGGCCTGCAGACCTTCACCCGCGTCGCCCTGCCGCTGGCGCGGCCGGGCCTGGTCACCGCCGCCATCCTGGTCTTCGCCCACACCATCGGCGAGTTCGGCGTGGTGCTGATGATCGGCGGCGGCATCCCCGGCAAGACCAAGGTGCTGTCGATCGAGCTTTTCCAACTGGTCGACGACCTCGAATGGGGCAAGGCGCATCTGCTGGCCGGCGGCATGGTCGCCTTCGCCTTCGCCGTCGTGGTCGCCATGCTGCTGCTGGAGCGGCGGTTCGGGCGATTACAAGGCTGAAGCGGGCAGACGTCGCCCGGCGCGACCGTGGGTCGGGGTCAGGCCGCGCCGGGCTGGTCTTGGGCGGCAGGGCAGGGGCCGCCGAGGTGAAACCTAGCCCTCGGACGCGACAGTAGAGCGACAACTCGGCGGGATCGTGCGCCGACGGGCCGCGCGGCGATGGCGCATTGGCGGTTGCAACGATATAGGGCAAGTCGGGGTTGGTTCGGGAGGGGCGGATTCGGTGGGGGGCGATGTGACCCAAGGCCCCGGGCTGAGCGCGGGCGATCTGGCGCGCGCCCATGACGCCCTGCTGCGCCAGGGCGACCTGCAGTTCGACCTCAGGGCCTACCAGCCGGCGCCGGGACCGCCGGACTGGCTGAAACCGCTGCTTGATTTCCTGGGTTCGCTGGCGTCGGTCTTCCCGTACATCTTCTGGGGCGGGCTGATCATCGGCGGCCTGGCGGTCCTCTTTTTCGTCCTGCGTGAGCTGGTCGGCCTGCGTCTGCCGCGCTTCAAGCGCAAGCCTAAGGCCAAGCCGGCCGAGGCCGAGTGGCGGCCCAGCGAGGCCCGCGCCCGCACGCTCCTGGAAGAGGCCGACCGGCTGGCGGCGCAAGGCCGCTACGACGAGGCGACCCACCTGATCCTGTTCCGCAGCATCGAGGATATCGACGGCCGCTGGCCCAACCTGGTGCGGCCGGCCCTGACCAGCCGCGACATCGCCGCCCATCACGGCCTGCCCGACCTGGCCCGGCAGACCTTCGGCGAGATCGCGCGGGTGGTGGAGCGCAGCTTCTTCGGCGGCGCCCGTCTGGGGGCGGCCGACTTCGCCTTCTGCCGCGGCGCCTATGAAGCCTTCGCCCGGCCGGGCGCGCGCGCATGACCGCCGCTGGCGTCGCGCGACCCAGGGACGCCGGGGTTTTTCGGCCGGCGGTGGTGCTCTTGCTGCTGCTCGCCGGGGTGTTTTCCTTCTCGGCCTATTTCGTGCTCTCCGCCTATGCGCCGGACCTGAAGGGCGGCGACGACGGCGGCGCGCACGCGCTTTCGCGCTCGGCCGTCGGCTATGCCGGCCTGGTCCGGCTGCTGCAGGCCGCCAATGTGCCGGTGGCAGTCAGCCGCGATGGCCCCGCCAAGCGCCAGCCGAGCTGGGGGCTGCTGGTGCTGACGCCCGAGGCGACCACCAAGCCGTCGGACCTGTTCGACTTCACCACCGCGACCGGTCCCACCCTGGTGGTGCTGCCCAAGTGGGAGACCATACCCGACCAGCTCAATTCCGGCTGGGTGAAGAGCGCCGGCCTGATCAATCCCGCGGATTTGAAGATCCTGCTGGCCGGTCGGGTCGCCGTCACCGTTTCGCAAGCCAAGGGAGCCGGCGCGGCGCGTCTGACCCTGGCCGAGACTCCCGGGCAGCCGGCGCTCTACACCGCCTCGATCGACCATCTGCAGACTCTGAGCGCCGAGGGCACGACCACGGTCGCGGCCGACCAGACCGGCGCCGCGGTCCTGGTCCGCACCGCCGACGCCCGCCTCTACATCCTGTCCGATCCGGACCTGCTCAACACCCACGGCCTGCGCGACCTGGCCACGGCCAATGCGGGAACCAGCCTGCTGCTCGGCATCCGCAAGGGCGACGGGCCGGTGGTGTTCGACGTCAGCCTCGACGGGCTGAAACATTCGCCCAGCCTGCTCAAGCTGGCCTTCGAGCCGCCGTTTCTCGGCGCGACCCTCTGCCTGGTCGGCGCCGCGTTTCTGATGGCGCTGCACGCCGCCAGCCGCTTCGGGGCGCCACAGCGGACCGCGCGCGCCCTGGCCCTGGGCAAGTCCGCTTTGGCGGAGAACTCGGCCGGGCTGATCCGCATGGCCAGGCGCGAACCGCACATGGCCGGGGGTTATCTCGAGCTCAACCGCGGCGCGGTGGCCAAGGCGCTGGGCGCCACGCGGCTGGGCGGCGCCGAGCTCGACGCCTATGTCGATCGGCTGGGCGAGCGCACCGGCGCCGGACGGCTCTCGGCGCTGGCCGAGCAGATCCCGGCGGTCAAGGATCGCGACAGCCTGACCCGCTTCGCCCAACGCCTCTATCAATGGAGACTGGAGATGACCCGTGAACGTCGCTGAGGTGAGGGGGCTGGCCGCCAATATCCGCGCCGAGATGGCCAAGGCGGTGGTCGGTCAGACCGATACGATCGACCTGATGCTGACCGCGCTGTTCGCCGGCGGCCACATCCTGCTGGAAGGCCCGCCGGGCACGGCCAAGACCTTCCTGGCCCAGTGTTTCGCCCGCACGGTCAATCTGGACTTCGGCCGCATCCAGTTCACGCCTGACCTGATGCCGGGCGACATCCTCGGCGCCAATCTGTTCAACTTCCAGGCCAGCGCCTTTACCCTGGTCAAGGGGCCGATCTTCTGCGAGCTGCTGCTCGCCGACGAGATCAACCGCACCCCGCCGAAGACGCAAGCGGCGCTCTTGGAAGCCATGCAGGAACGCACCGTCACCCTCGACGGCGAGAGCCACAAGCTCAGCGACCGCTTCACCGTGGTGGCGACGCAGAACCCGATCGAGCAGCAGGGCACCTATCCGCTGCCTGAGGCCCAGCTCGACCGCTTCCTGTTCAAGCAGCTGGTCGGCTATCCGACGCCCGAGGAGGAGCGCCGCATCGTCGCCAGCCACGGCGCGCGCGCCGGCCAGCCGAATATCGCCGACTTCGGGGTCAGCGCCGCGGCCGACGCCGGCCGCATCGCCGAGGCGATCGCCACGGTGTCCCAGGTGCGGCTGACCGACGAGGTGACCAACTACGTGGTGGCCCTGGTCCGCGCCACGCGCGAGACCGGCGACTTTTCCTATGGCGCCTCGCCGCGCTCGGCCGCCATGCTGGCCATCGCCGCCCGCGCCCGCGCGACGCTGGAGGGCCGCGACTATGTCATCCCCGACGACGTCAAGGCGCTCGCCCTGCCGGCGCTGCGCCACCGGGTCATCCTGTCGCCGGCCGCCGAGATCGACGGCCGCAAGGTCGACGAGGCGATCACCACCATGATCGAGAGGATCGAGGCGCCGCGGTGACGCAGATGGGCAAGCCCGCGTGATCTATCCCACCGTCCGCGCCATCGGCCTGGCCGCGATCGGGATGCCGCTGGCCCTGCTGGTCGGCGTCTTCGCGCCGCACCTGTGGATCCTGGGGCCGGTCTGGCTGGCCCTGATCGCAGCCCTCATCCTGGCCGACGCCATGCTCGGCGCCGACCGCCGGCGCGCCGAACTCAGCCTGACCGCGCCGGCGGCGCTCACCGCCGGGGTGGCCGGCGAAGCCCTGGTGCAGGCGACCTTCGCCGCCGCCGCGCCGCCCCGTCTGCAGCTCTCGCTGGAGGCCAATGCGCGCATCGAGGTCGAGCCCGCCCGCCAGAGCGTGGCGGTCGCCGAGCGGCTCGGCCGCGCGCGCTTCACCTTGCGGCCCAATCGTCGCGGACCGGGCGTGCTGGAGCGGATCTGGGCCCGCTGGCAGGGGCCGCTGGGCCTGGTCTGGAAGCAGAAGATCGAACAGCTGGCGCGCCAGACCCCCATCACCCTGAACATCCAGGCGGTGAAGGACGAGGCGCTCCGGCTCTTCTCCCGCAACGCCCTCCATGGCGCGCGCGTGCAGTTCGACCTGGGCTCGGGCTCGGAATTCCATGCCCTGAACGAGTTCCACACCGGCATGGACCGGCGCACCATCGACTGGAAACAGTCGGCCAGGCACGGGACCCTGCTGGCCAAGGAGTTCCGCGCCGAGCGCAACCATCCGGTCATCCTGGCGCTCGATACCGGCCGGCTGATGTGCCAGCCGCTGGCCGGCCTGCCGCGCATCGACCATGCGCTGAACGCCGCCCTGCTGCTCGCCTATGTCAGCCTGAAGGCCGGCGACCGGGCGGGCCTCTACGGCTTCGACGCGCGGCCGAACATCTCGTCGGGCCCGCTCTCCGGCCCCAACGCCTTCGCCCACATCCAGCGGCTGGCCGCCTCCATCGACTATTCGACCGAGGAGACCAACTTCACCCTGGGCCTGACCCAGTTGAGCGGACAGCTGAGCCGCCGCACGCTGGTGGTGGTGTTCACCGACTTCGCCGACACCACCAGCGCCGAGCTGATGCTGGACAATGTCGCGCGCCTGCTCAGCGAACACCTGGTGATCTTCGTGGTCATGCGCGACGACGAGCTCGAGGACCTGCAGCGCCAGGCCCCGACCAATGCCGACGACGTTTCCCGCGCCGTGGTGGCCGCGGCCCTGTTGCGCGAGCGCGAGCTGGTGGTGACGCGCCTGCGCCGGCTCGGGGTGCAGATCGTCGAGGCGCCCGCCGACCAGATCGGCCCGGCCCTGCTCAGCCGCTACCTCGACTTGAAGCGACGGGACCTGTTGTAGAGATGTGCGCGGCACCGATGATTATTACTCCGCTCATCCCCGATGAGCGGTATATTATTGCTGCGACCATCGTGTCAGCTGCCCGCAACTCGGAGTGCTAGGGAGCGCATGGCCGAACTTCGCTTGAAAAGCTTTCGTTTCCGCGCCGAGCGCGAGGCTGATTGGCTGCGGCTGGAATCGCTGCTGCGCAAGGCGGAGGGCCGCTCGGCCGCCGCGCTGAGCGACGAGGAATTGTTGGCCTTCCCGGTGCTCTACCGCGCCAGCCTGTCGTCGTTGTCGGTGGCGCGGGCGACCTCGCTGGACCGGGCGCTGATCGATTATCTGGAGAGCCTGTGCACCCGGGCCTATTTCTTCGTCTACGGCACGCGGTCGAGCGCGCTGGAGCGGATCGGCGGCTTCTTCGCCCACGACTGGCCGGCCGCCGCCAAGGCCGCCTGGCGCGAGACCCTGGTCTGCGCGGTGCTGACCGTGCTGGGCGCGGTGACGGCCTATGTCCTGGTCATGCACGACCCGGAATGGTTCTATTCCTTCGTGCCGCACGGCCTGGTCGAGGGCCGCGGCCCCGACGCCACCACCCAGGCGCTGCGCGCCACCCTGTTCGACTCGAGCCACAACCAGCTGCTCTCGGTGCTGGCGACCTTCCTGTTCACCCACAATGCCGGCGTGGCGCTGATGGCGTTTGCGCTCGGCTTCGCCTTCTGTGTGCCGTCGGCGCTGCTGATGGTCGACAACGGCTGTGTGCTTGGCGCCTTCCTGGCCATCTTCGTCCAGCACGGGCTTGGCGTCGAGGTCGGGGGCTGGCTGATGATCCATGGGGTCACCGAGCTGTTCGCCACCATGCTGGCCGGGGCGGCGGGGTTTCGGATCGGCACGGCCCTGGCCTTTCCGGGCGCGCGGACCCGGCTCGAATCGGTCAGCCATGCCGGCCGAAGCGCGGCGGTGCTGATGGGCGGGGTCTTGGTCATGCTGTTCTGCGCCGGCATTCTCGAAGGCGTCGGCCGCCAGCTGATCCAGGTCACCTGGATGCGCTACGCCATCGCGGCCACCTCCGGCGTCATCTGGCTCACCTATCTCTATGCGCCGAGGCCGGCGAAGGCCGCGGTCGCGCATGGCTAAGGCTCCCGACGCCTGGACGCCGGTGATCGGCCAGCCGGCCGAGACCCGCTTCGAACGCGAGCTGGTTACGCCGGAAGGGGTGGATCTGCGCCTGCGCCTGGCCGAGGCCAGCGAGCGGGCGGCGGCCTTCCTGCTCGACGCGGCGATCATGGCGGGCATCCTGATCCTGCTCACCCTGCTGGCGGTGTTCGCGGTGATCGGGACCGGCGGCAAGGGGTCCAACGCCCAGATCATCATGGTCATCTGGCTTCTGGGCTTCTTTTTGCTGCGCAACGCCTATTTCATCCTGTTCGAGCTGACCCCGGGCGCGGCGACCCCGGGCAAGCAGGCGCTGGGCTTGCGGGTGGCAGCGCGGAACGGCGGGCGGCTGACGGCGGACGCCATCTTCGCCCGCAACGCCATGCGCGAGCTCGAGGTCTTCCTGCCGCTCAGCTTCCTGGTCAGCCGCGCCAACCAGGTCGACGCCTGGTTGAACCTGCTGGGCATCATCTGGTGCTCGATCTTCGTCTTCTTCCCGCTGTTCAACCGCGATCGCCTGCGGGTCGGCGACCTGGTGGCCGGCACCTGGGTGGTGAAGACGCCGCGCCGGGCGCTGATGGCCGACGTGGCCGAGACCGCCTTCGCCAGCAAGGCCGCCTTCGCCGCCCAGGGCGATTTCGCCTTCACCCAGGTCCAGGTCGACGCCTATGGGGCCAAGGAGCTGCAGGTGCTGGAGGAGGTGCTGCGCCGCACCGAGGTCAGGACCATCGCCGCCGTCGCCGAGCGCATCCGCGGCAAGATCGGCTGGACCCGCGGCCCGATCGAATCCGACTACGCCTTCCTCGACGCCTACTACCTGGCGCTGCGCGCCCGCCTGGAATCCCGCCTGCTCTTCGGCCGCCGTCGCCGCGACAAGTTCGACACTGGTTAGTGCGTGCTGGGAAAGGCGGAGGATCGGCGAGGCTCTAAGTTTGGCCACGAAAAACACGAAAAACACGAACGGGCCTTCGTGTCCGAGCCCGTGTCCCTTCAACGCGCGCCATAGGCGCGCAGCCAATCGCGAACGCCGGCGAAAAGCCTGTTTTCGTGTTTTTCGTGTTTTTCGTGGTTCACTTTCTGGGCGCGAGCGCCGCTCGCCAGCCTAGTCGAATACCGCCGCCAGGGCTTCGGGGCCGATGCCTTCGCGGGTGGAGCGCAGCTCGTAATAGATCGAGGCGACGCCGGCGGCGCCGATCAGGCTGGTGGCGACGCTGAGCAGGGGCTGGGCGACCAGCTGCGTCGCCGCCTGGCTCAGGTTCGGCGACAGGCTGACCGCCAGGGCGGCGACGATGCCGATGATCGAGCCCTGCAGCACCCCGCTGGCGATGAGATAGATCACCAGCAGGCCGAAGATCGCCCAGCGGTGGCCGCGGGTCAGTTCGGCGCTGCGGCTCAGGGCGCCGAAGACGCCGGTGTGCTCGACCACCTGGGCCGGCACCGCGACCATCCAGGCCACCGCCAGCATCAGCCCGGGCACGATGAAGAAGATGTAGCCGACCGCCTCGGCGAGGATGACCACAATGGCCAGCAGGAAGAGCCAGAACCAGTTGCGCAGGCCCATGGACAGGCACTCGGCGAACTGGGCGCGGCGGCCATTCAGATCGGCGATCGTGCCGTAGGTGATGGCGCCCTGCAGGACGAGGCTGGCGACCGCGCCGACCAGATAGACGAACCCGATCGCCGAGACCCCGATCGCGACCAGGGTCGCGGTGTTCTCACCGCTGGTCGACTGGCCCGCGTGGTCGATCCCGGCGAAGGTCAGCAGCGAGCCGGTGAGCAGGGCGGGAATGCCGGACAGCAGCAGGGCCAGCAGCAGGAAGACCGCGAAATTGCGTCCGATCGAGGCGAAGGTCCGCTGGGCGACCCGGCCAAGGTCGAACCGCGCGTCCGCAACCGCCCCGCTCGCCATGTCGCCCTCCCAAAACGCCCAGCTTCAATCAACCACGCCGCAAGCGGCGCTGTCCATCGAGCCGGGTCGGGCCTAGTCCAGCGTCGTGCGGTAGCGGGCCATGGCCAGGGCCGTGACCGCGGCCATGAAGACGACCAGCGCGATCAGGTTTCCGCCCATGTCGGCGAAGCCCTGGTCCTTCAGCAGGGCGCCGCGCACGATGCGCAGGAAATAGGTCACCGGCATCAGCGATCCGATCGCCTGCGCCCATCCCGGCATGCCGCGGAAGGGAAAGGCGAAGCCGGAGAGCAGGATGCTCGGCAGCATGTAGAAGAACGACATCTGCATGGCCTGCAGCTGGTTGCGCGCCAGGGTCGAGATGAAAAAGCCGAGCGCCAGGCTGCCGACGATGAAGAGCAAGACGCCGACCCCGAGCGCGCCCCACCCGGCCAGGCTCTCGGCCATCGGCACGTCGAACAGTCCCCGCGACAGGGCGAGGATGACGGCCGTCTGGATCAACCCGACAAGCACATAGGGGGCGAGCTTGCCGATCATCACCTCGATGGGCCGCACCGGCGTGGCGAGCAGGCTCTCCATGGTGCCGCGCTCGCGCTCGCGGGTGACTCCGAGGGCGGTCATCATCACCAGGGTCAGCGACAGGACGATGCCGAGGAGGCCTGGCACGATATTGTAGGCGGTGATGTTCTCGGGGTTGAAGCGGCGATGGATCACCACCTGGAACGGGTCCTGGCCGGCGCCCGGGAGTGGGGCGGCGGCGCCCAGCAGGTCGTGGCTGAGCGCCGCCGCGGGAAGCCCGGCCAGCGCGCCCAGGGCGCCGCCGGTCGACGCCGGATCGGACGCGTCGGCTTCGACGAGGATCTGCGGATTGTCGTGGCGCACCACCCGCTCGGTGAAATCGGCGGGAATGGTGACGGCGAACTGGACGTCGCCTCGCGACACCAGCCGGTCGACCTCGGCGGGCGAATGCGCGACGCGGGTGATGTCGAAATAGCTGGTGTTGTTCAGCGCCGCCAGCGTCGCGCGCGCGAAGCCGCCCTGGTCCTGCACGAAGACCGCGGTCGGCAGATGGTGCGGGTCGCTGTTGATCGCGTAGCCGAACAACAGCAGCTGCATGACCGGGATGCCGAGGATCATCGCATAGGTGAGCCGGTCGCGGGTGAGCTGGGTGAACTCCTTGCTGAGCACCGCCAGGACGCGCGTGACCGAGAAGCCGTTCATTGGACCTGACCCTTCGAGCCGCCCATGAGCTTGATGAAGACGTCCTCGAGCGTCGGTTCGACCTTGGTCCAGCGATAGGGTTCGCGCCGGTACGGCTTGATCGCCGCCTCAAGCGCGCCCTGGTCTTCGCCGCTGACGTGCAGGGCCTGTCCGAACGGCGTCGCCATCAGCACGCCCGGCGCGCGGGCGATTTCGCCAGCCAGCTGGTCGGCGCCGCGGCCGTCGGCGCGGTAGGTGACGAGGTGTGACTGGCTGATGATCTCTTCGGCCGTTCCGCGCGCGATCAACCGGCCCTCCAGGATGTAAGCGATGTCATGGCAGCGCTCGGCCTCGTCCATGTAGTGGGTGGAGACGAGGATGGTCAGGCCGCGGCCGGCGAGTTCGTGGATCTCGTCCCAGAACTCGCGCCGCGCCTTCGGGTCGACGCCGGCGGTGGGCTCGTCGAGCAGGAGCAACTTCGGCTCGTGCAGGGTGCAGCCGGCCAGGGCCAGCCGCTGCTTCCACCCACCCGACAGCTCGCCGGCGAGCTGGCCGCGCCGGTCCTTCAGGCCCAGCCGCTCGATCGCATCGCCGACCCGCTCGCGACGACGGTCGAGGCCATAGACCCGGGCGATGAACAGCAGGTTCTCCTCGATGGTGAGGTCGTCATAGAGCGAGAAGTGCTGGGTCATGTAGCCCGTCTGCCGCTTGATCTCCGCCGACTGCTTGATGATGTCGAAGCCGAGGCACTCGCCGTGGCCGGAATCGGGCTTAAGCAGGCCGCACAGCATGCGCAGCGTCGTGGTCTTGCCCGATCCGTTCGGGCCCAGGAAGCCGCAGATGCGGCCCTGTTCAACCTCGATCGACACGTCCTGGACGACGTGCTTGTCGCCGAAGCTCTTGTTCAGGCCCTCCACGTCCACGGCGAGGCTCACCGGGCCGGTTCCGTCGGGCCGCCGAGCGGGGTCACATCGACGGGCTGTCCGGGCGTGAGGGTTTCCGGCCGGGCCGGTTCGGCCTCGATCAGGAAGACCAGCTTGTCGCGGCTCTTGCGGCTGTAGATTTCCGGCGGCGTGTATTCCGGCCTGGGGCTGACATAGTCGATCACGGCGGTGAGCGGCCCGGCGCAGCCGTCGCAGGCGAACCCCACGCGCCGCCCCGGCCGGTAGAGCGCCACCGCCCGTTCCGGCACGAAAAAGCGCAGGCGAACCCGCGAGTCGGGCAACAGGCTGATGACCGGCTGGTTGGCGCTCGCCCATTCGCCGGTCTGGAAGAACACATCCTCGACGCGGGCGGGCGAGGGTGCGCGCGGCGCGACCTGGCTCAGCCGCGCCGAGGCGTCGGCCAGCGCGCCTTGCGCCTGGGCGCGCTGGCCCTGCGCCGCCCCGACCTGCGCCGCCGCCGCCTGCGCCTGCCGCTCGGCCGCCTGATGCTGGGCCTCGGCGCTGGCCGCGTTGGCGCGCGCCTTATCCACGTCTTGCTGGGCGATGGCGCCAGGCATGTCGCGGCGAAGCGCGACCGCGCGAGCGGCCTCGCGCGCCGCTTCCGCGGCCGCCGTCCGCGCCGCGTCCGCGGCCGCCTGGAGCTGCGCATGGCTCGCCGCGGCGGCCACGACCTGGGCGCCGGCCTGGGCGACCTGGCCCGCCGCCTGGTCGCGCTGGGCGGCCAGCGATCGCGGGTCGACCATGAACAGCAGCGCGCCGGCGTCGACCCGCTGGCCGCGCACGACCGCCATCTGGGTAACAGCGCCCGACACCGGTGACGCCAGGTAGAGCGCCTCGCCCTCCACATAGCCGGACAGGAGGTTCTGGTCCTCGGCCCTGGGCCGCAAGGCGAGCCAGAGCAGGCCGACGGCCAGCACCGCGGCGACGGCGATGGCGATCAGGCGCATGCGTCCCTGCATCAGGCGTTCCCCGCTGGCGACGGCTCGAGCATGCCCCGCAGAATGGCCTGGCCGTGCTGGGCGGCGAGACTCATGAGCTCGACGGGCTCGCCGCCGATCGGGGTCACCACCTCGCGCCAGATGACGCTCATCAGCATCGGGCCGATCAGCGAGAAGGCGTACAGGCGAGGATCGCCCGGGCGCACCTCGCCGCGCGCCTGGGCTCTGGCGATGGCGCCGCCGATGGCGGCGAGCCCCGGCCCGATCACCGCGTCGTGCCAGACCCTGGCCAGGTTCGGGAAATTCCGCGACTCGCCGATGACCAGCTTGGCGACCTCGCCCATGCGCGAGGTCTCGATCACCTGCGCCATGCGCGCCAGCATCATCGGCGCGATGTCGGCGAACGGGCCGTCGTAGTGTTCCACGAGAGCTAGGACGGCCTCGATGTTGGGCGCCACCGCCTCGCGCACAACGGCCTCGAAGATGTCGGCCTTGGTCTCGAAATACAGATAGAGCGCGCCTTTGCTGACCCCGGCCCGGGCGGCGATGTCATCGAGGCGGGCGGCGGCGAAGCCCTTTTCGGCGAAGACCTCGATCGCGGCGTCGACGATCTCGCCTGGCCGCGCGGTCTTGCGGCGACGCCATTTCGGTTCGGACGCATCCATCGCCCGATAATAACTGACTGGTTAGTTATATGCTACGGCCTAAGCATCGGCCGCAAACCCGAAATGGCCGGGGGACTAGTGGGCGAGGGTGGCCGCCGCGGCTTCCAGGGCGCGTCTGGCCAGGCCCTCGGCGCGGGCGACCAGCTCGTCGGTGGGCAGTTCGCGCAGGCCGCGCGGGCGGGGCAGGCTGACCTGCACCGTAACGCCGTCGGCGGTCAACATGGACACGCCGACGAAGGTCGGACTGACGGTGACGGAGGGCGGCAGGGTCATGGGCTCGGGCATGGTTTCGATCCGTCCCTATGGTTTACGCCTTACCCCCAGGCCCCGAGGTTGCCCGCACCCCGCGACCAAGTCGACGCAAGCTTTCGTGACAATCCTGATCGTTGGTCACCTGCAAGTCGCCCCGATCGGTAGAGCCTCCGGGCGCCCGCTATCGGCTCCGCGCGGGAAGGACTAGGTTGGTCCAGGCAACGGGTTGGAAGGGACGGCCTTGGACGCGCTGATCCTGTCGCGGCTGCAGTTCGTCTGGGTGATCGCCTGGCACATCCTCCTGCCGGCGTTCACGGTTGGGCTGGCCTCCTACATCGCCTTCATGGAGGGGCTCGGTCTGTTCACGGGCCGCGAGGTTTACCTACGGATTTCAAGGTACTGGATCCGTATCTTCTCGGTCTCCTTCGGCATGGGAGTGGTGTCGGGCATCATCATGCCCTTCCAGTTCGGGACCAATTGGAGCCGGTTTTCCGACGCCACCGCCAACATCATCTCGCCGTTGCTGGCCTATGAGGGGCTGACCGCCTTCTTCCTCGAGGCGGCCTTCCTCGGCATCCTGCTGTTCGGCCGCGACCGGGTGCCGCGCTGGATGCATTTCGTCGCCGCCCTGATGGTGGCGCTGGGTACGCTGTTCTCGTCCTTCTGGATCCTGGCCGCCAACAGCTGGATGCAGACCCCGGCGGGCTACAGCCTGGTCGACGGGCGATTCTTTCCGGTCAGCTGGACCGCCATCATCTTCAGCCCGTCCTTTCCCTACCGCCTCGCCCACACGGTCTGCGGCTTCTACGTGACCACCGCCTTCGTGGTCCTGGGCGTCGCGGCCGGCCTGGTGCGCAGGCGCCAGTTCGAGGCCGACGGCCGGGTGATCATGTCGACGACGCTCTGGCTGCTCCTGGTGCTCGTGCCGCTGCAGGTCCTGCTGGGCGACGCCCATGGGCTGAACACACTCGAGTACCAGCCGGCCAAGCTGGCGGCGATCGAGGCGCGCTGGGAGACCGGCCGCCGCGTGCCGCTCACCCTGTTCGCCATCCCCGACCAGAAGAACGCCACCAACCACTTCGCCATCGACGTGCCGGTGCTGGGCAGCCTGATCCTCACCCACGACCCGAACGGCACGGTGCGCGGCCTGAAGGACTGGCCGGCCGACCAGCGCGCGACGGTGATCATTCCCTTCTTCGCCTTCCGCATCATGGTCGGCCTTGGCGCCGTCATGCTGCTCATCACGCTGACGGGCGCTGTGCTCCGCTTCGGCGGGCGGCTCTGGCGCAGCGACTGGTTCCTGCGCGCCTGTCAGTGGTCCGCGCCGATCGGCTTTCTGGCCGTGCTGGCCGGCTGGACCACCACAGAGGCCGGTCGCCAGCCCTGGACCGTCTATGGCCTGCTGCGCACGGCCGACTCGGTGACCCCGTCCTTGACCACCGCCGATGTGGCGATCTCCTTCGCCGGCTATGCCGCGGTCTATCTGCTGATGTTCCCGGCCGGCTTCCTGATCATGCGCCGGCTGATTCGCGCCGGAACCGGCGCGCCGGGGACCGAGGCGACCGTGCAGGCCGGCCGTTCAAGCCGGCCGACCGATGCGCTGCCGGGCATCGAGCGAGAGGGCGAGCCGTCGTGACGCCCGCCCTCGACCTCGTGCCGATCTGGACCTTCATCCTGGGTTTGGGCGTCTTCTTCTATGTCCTGCTCGACGGCTTCGACCTTGGCGTCGGCATGCTGTTCGGCCTCGCCCCCGACACCGCCTCGCGCAACCAGATCATGAACTCGGTCGCCCCGGTCTGGGACGGCAACGAGACCTGGCTGGTGCTGGGCGGGGTGGGGCTGTTCGCCGCCTTCCCGCTGGCCTTTTCCATCATTATTCCAGCAGTTTACTTCCCTATCCTGATCATGCTTCTGGCCCTGGTTTTCCGCGGCGTCGCCTTCGAGTTCCGCTTCCGCGACGCCGAGCGCAAGGGTCTGTGGGACCATGGCTTCGTCTATGGCTCGACCGTGGCGACCTTTGCGCAAGGCGTGGTGCTGGGCGCCTTCATCCAGGGCTTCAAGGTCGATGGCCGCCATTTTGTCGGCTCGGCCTTCGACTGCTTCACGCCGTTCTCCTTGCTCTGCGGCCTGGCCCTGGTGTTCGGTTACGGCCTGCTCGGCGCCGGCTGGCTGATCCTGAAGACCGACGGCGAGGTCCAGGCCCGCGCGCGGCGCCAGGGCCGGGTCTGCCTGCTGGCGGTCATGGCCGCCATCGCCGCGGTCAGCCTGTGGACGCCGCTGCTGGATCCCGAGATCGCCCGGCGTTGGTTTTCCTGGCCGGACATCGCCTACCTGTCGCCGGTGCCGATCGCCGCGGGCCTCCTGGCCATCTACGAATGGCGGGCGCTGGGCGGCCCCGGCGACGCCGGTCCCTTCCTGGGTGCGGTCGGGCTATTCTTAGTTTCTTACCTCGGCATGACCATCAGCCTCTGGCCGATGATCGTGCCGCATCACTATACGCTGTGGCAGGCGGCCGCCTCGGAAAGCACCCAGGCCTTCCTGCTGGTCGGCACGCTCTTCCTGCTGCCGATCATCCTGCTCTACACCGGCTGGTCCTATTGGGTGTTTCGGGGCAAGGTTCGCGGCGACATGGGTTATCACTGACAAGGCAGCCGTCATGACCAGGACCAACAGCGCCGACAGGGCGCTCCGCGAACGCGCCGAGGCCGTCATTCCCGGCGGCATGTATGGCCACCAGGCCGTCGGGCTGCTGCCCGAGGACTACCCGCAGTTCTTCTCCAGGGGCGAGGGCGCGCGGCTCTGGGATGCCGACGGCCGCGAGCTGCTCGACTTCATGTGCGCCTATGGCCCGAACCTGTTCGGCTATGGCAACCCGGAGATCAACGCCGCCTTTGTGCGGCAGATGGAGATCGGCGATACCCTGACCGGGCCGACCGCGCTGATGGTCGAGCTGGCCGAGGCCTTCACCCGCATGGTCACCCATGCCGACTGGGCGATGTTCTGCAAGAACGGCACAGACGCCACCTCGATGGCCATGGTCACCGCCCGGGCGCACACGCGCAAGAAGACCCTGGTCATGGCCAAGGGGGCCTATCACGGCGCCGCGCCCTGGTGCACGCCCAGGCGGGTCGGCATCACGCCCGAGGACAAGGCCAACCAGATCTTCTGCGACTACAACGATGTCGCCAGCCTAGAGGCCGCCGTGGCCGCGGCCGGCGACGACCTGGCCGCCATCTTCGCCGCCCCACTCAAGCACGACACCTTCATCGACCAGGTGCTGCCCGATCCGGTCTACGCCAACCGCGCCCGGTCCCTGGCCGACGAGACCGGGGCGCTGCTGGTGGTCGACGACGTCCGCGCGGGCTTGCGCATCGCGCGCGACTGCAGCTGGTCGGCGGTGGGGGTCGAGCCCGACCTTTCCACCTGGGGCAAGTGCTTCGCCAACGGCCATGCCATTTCGGCGCTGCTGGGGAACAACAAGGCGCGCAACGCCGCCGCCCACATCTTCGTCACCGGCTCCTTCTGGTACCAGGCCGCGCCGATGGCCGCGGCCCTGACCACGCTAAAGCTGGTGCGCGAGAGCGACTATCTCGAGCGCATCGACGCGCTGGGCCATCGCCTGCGCGGCGGCCTGGCCGAGCGGGCGGACGCCGCCGGCTTCGGCCTGCGCCAGAGCGGGCCGGTGACCATGCCGCTCTTCCTGTTCGAGGACGATCCGGACCTGCGCAAGGGCTACTGCTGGTCCAGCGCCATGCTGGAGCGCGGGGTCTATGTGCACCCGTTCCACAACATGTTCCTCTGCGCCGCCATGACGCAGGCCGACATCGACCAGGCCCTCGACGCCGCCGAAGGCGCCTTCAAGGTCCTGCAAGGCGCCGCCCCCACCCTGGCGCCCGTGGAAAAACTCGCCTTCCTGCTGGCGTGACGTGAAAGCCCGCAAGGGCAGAATGAGCGACCGCCAAGTTCGCCAAGAACGCCAAGGATTTGACGCTGGCCTCGTCGCGCCCCTCTTCTTTGCGTCCTTGGCGACCTTGGCGGTGGATTCCCGGGTTCCCGCTTTCGCGGGATGAGCGGACTTTTTGAGGTCTAACTGCGCATGACTTTTCCCGAATATTCCGAGCACGATGGTCTTGGCTTGGCCGAGCTGGTCCGCGAAGGCGAGGTCAGCCCGGCCGAGCTGGTCGAGGCGGCGATCGAGCGGGTGGAGCGGCACAACCCGGCCATCAACGCGGTAGTGCACAAGGCCTATGACGAGGCCCGCGCGGCGGCCAAGGGCCCCCTGCCGCAAGGGCCGTTCACCGGCGTGCCCTTCCTGGTCAAGGACCTGCTGATCACCGTGGCCGGCTGGCCGCGCACCTCGGGCAGCCGCTTCGCCAAGGGCGTGGTCGACGCCGAGGATTCCGGCCTGATGCGCCGCTATCGCCAAAGCGGCGTCATCCCACTGGGCAAGACCAACCTGCCGGAGTTCGGCATCACCGGCACCACCGAGCCCGCCCTGTTCGGCGCCTGCCGCAATCCCTGGGACCTCGGCCACTCGACCGGCGGCTCGTCCGGCGGCTCGGCGGCGGCGGTGGCCGCCGGCATCGTGCCGATGGCCCACGGCGGCGACGGGCGCGGCTCGATCCGCATCCCGGCCTCCTGCTGCGGCCTGGTCGGGCTGAAGGTGACCCGCGACCGCAATCCGCACCTGCCGGACGGCTACGACTTCGCCCAGGGCTACGTGGTCGAGCACGTGCTGACCCGCTCCGTGCGCGACTGCGCCGCCATGCTCGACGTCACCGGCGTGCCGGAACCGGCCGCGCCGTATGCACCGCCGGCCAAGGATCGGCCCTATATGGAGGAGATCGGCCGCGCGCCCGGCAAACTGCGCATCGCCTGGTCGTC
>DASYAQ010000471.1:0-6346 GCA_036501225.1 Caulobacteraceae bacterium
GTCGTAGGGCTTTTTGGAGAATTTGCGGATCGACACCGCCGCGCCGTCGATGGTGATCGGCGAGATGGCGGCGTTGACGCGGCTGCCGTCGGGCAGGCGGGCGTCGACCATGGGGGAGCTCTCGTCGATCCGCCGGCCGACGGTGGCGACGATCCGGTTGACGATGCGCAGCAGGTGGTCGTTGTCGCGGAAACGGACGGGGGTCAGCTCGAGCTCGCCGTGGCGCTCGATGAACACCTTGAACGGGCCGTTGATCAGAATGTCGGCGATCGAATCGTCCTGCAGCAGCGGCTCGATGGGGCCAAGGCCGACCATCTCGTCGAACACCGAGGCGCCCAGCTGCTCCAGCTCCGCGCCGTTCAGCGGCAGCCGCTCCTCGCGCGCGAAGTCGCCGACCAGCTTGCGCACCTGGCGGCGCATCTCGCCCTCGTCCAGCTTGTCGAGCTTGGACAGGTCGATCTCGTCGATCAGCCGGCCGTGCAGCTTGATGCGCGCATCGAGCAGGCCGTCGTCGCGGAAAAAGGCCGCGTCGACCGGCGTCTCCCGCGGCGCCGGCGGCGGCGGCAGGGAGGGTTCGGCGGGCGTCGCCAGCGGCGAGGCGATGACCGGGGCGAGGGCCTTGGCGGCGAAACGGCTCATCAGGCGGCCTTGGCTCCGCGCGCATGGCCGCCGGTGATCAGGTCTTCGGCGATGGCGGCCACGTCGCGCACGATCTTCGAGCGGGGCCGGTGTTGGCTGATCGGGCCGCCGAGATTGGCCGAACAGGCGGCGGCTTCCCAGTCGGAGGTGACGACGCCGTCGACCTTGCGGCCAAGCGCCTTTTCGGCTTCGCCACGCGACGGCGCCGGGCCGAACATGCGGCTGGCCATGCGGTTCAGGATCACCCGCGGGTGCGCCCGATCCGGCAGCTCGGCCTCGATCTCCTGAGAGAGGGCGCGGGCGGCGAGCAGGGCCGGCACGGTCAGTTCGGAGACCACCAGGATCTGGTCGGAGCCGGCCAGCACGTCGGCGGTCCAGGGCTGGCGCCCGCGCGGCAGGTCGAGCAGCAGCCAGTCATAGACCTGGCAGGCGGCTTCCAGCAGGCGCAGGACCGCGGCCGGGGTCACCTTGGAGAAGGCCAGCGGGTCGCGCGGGCAGGCAAAGAGGTCGAAGCCGCCGCCGACGCGCACGGAAAAGGCGTCGAGCAGGGCCGCGTCGATCCGCTCCGGCGACGCCGAGGCGTCGGCCAGATGCATGTTGGCGGCCGAGCCCAGATAGGCGCTGCTGGCCCCGTCGGCGAGGTTGAGGTCAACCAGGGCCACCCGGTCGCCCAGGGTGCGGGCGGCGAGCGTGGTGGCGAGTTCGATGGCGAGCGTGGTGCCGCCGGCGCCGCCGACCGCTGAGAGGATGCTCCAGCACTGCGAGGCATGGACGGCCTCGAGCACGCCGGATCCGTCGGCCAGCAGCGCCGCCGCGCAGCGGGCCAGGTCCGGCAGCGAAACCGGCTGGTCGAGCACGTCGGAGCGTTTCAGCTTCAGCAGCGCGCGCGCCACCACCACCGGTAGGTGGGAGCCAACCAGGATGGCGGCCGGCTGCGGCGCGCTTTGCGCCAGGGCGCCGATCAGGCTGGCCAAGCGCGCGGGATCGCCGGCGCCGGCGTCGATCAGCACCAGGTCGGCGGGGGCGGCGAGGCGGGGCTGGCCCTCGAAGGCGTCGGCGCCGGCGACCTCGAACTGCGCGCCCGGCAGGGCCTGTTCGGCGATGGCGGAGAGCCGCTGGCCGATGACCAGGATGCGGCGTTGGGCGAAGGCGGCGGAACTCATCGACCAGGCCTCACCGCGCCGCCACCGGCGGACCCGCCGGGCCTTGTTTGAAGGTCAGACCATCCAGGATCAGGTCGATGCCCGAGGGTTCCCGGGTGGTCAGCAACGGATTGGGCAGGCTCTCGATGTGATCCGCCGGCGCGACCAGCCGAGGTGTCACGATGATGATCAGCTCGGTCTGCTTGTGCTGCCAGTTGGCCGAGCGGAACAGGCTGCCCAGCACCGGCACGTCGCCAAGTCCGGGGATCTGGTGGACCGTGTCGTTGTAGTCCTGCTGGAACAGCCCGGCGATGGCGAAGCTTTGGCCGTCATGCAGGTCGACCGTGGTCGCCGCGTCCGTCTCCAGGATGCCCGGCACGGTGATGCCGCCGATGGAGACCGCCGTCGACTGGTCGAGCTGGCTGACCTCGGGCGCGACCTTCAGGCGGATCTGGCCGTTGTCCTCGACGGTCGGCGTGACCTTCAGCTTCACGCCGTATTCGCGGAAGTCGAGGGTGATGCCGGTCAGGCCGTTGGGCACTGGATAGGGGATTTCGCCGCCGGCGAGGAAGCTCGCCTCTTCGCCCGACATGGCCATCAGGTTGGGTTTGGCCAGGGTCCGGATGACGCCCTTCTGCTCGAGCGCCTCGAGTTTGGCGTCGAACGACACCGTGCCGAGCTTCCAGGACCCGGAGATGGTCGACTGCGCCGGCTGGCTGCCCGCCAGGCCCGAGCCCGAATTGATCCCGAAGCCGCCGCCGGGGGTGGAGACGTCGAAGTTGAAGCCGACGTCCTTCAACGACGAGCGGCTGGCCTCGATGAAGCGCACCTCGACCTCGACCTGCTGGTTGTTGGCCACCTTGATGGTCGAGGACACCCCCTTGGGCGCATAGCGTTCGGCGATCTCGGCCGCTCGCGCCGCCACGGCGGTGGTGCTGGCGTCACCGCTCAGCAGCACGCCGCCGGCGAAGTTGGACGCGGTGATGTGCTCGCCGGGAAGGGCGACATCGATGTCCTGTTGCAGCGACTCGACGTCCTGGCCGACGCGCACGTCGATAACCTGCGCCAGGTGATGGCGCTGGTCGTAGATCAGGAGGTTGGTGACGCCGAGCGCCTTGCCGCGGATGTAGAAGCTGTGATCGGTCGTGGCCACCAGCTGGACCATGTCGGGTTGGGCGACGACGATCTCACCGACCGGATAGTCGAGGCGAAAGGCCGCCGACTTGTCCTTGGCCACCACGATCGAGCGGGCGCTGGTGTCGTCGGGCTGGCTGTTGTCGGCCGCGGCCGCGGCGGGCCACAGCGCGACCGCGCCGAGGACGGCGAGGGTCGCGACGGCGAGACGCCGATGAGACGACGGGGATTGGGCAGACAGCTTCATGATCACAGGCCCGCATGTGCGGTTTCAAAGGGAACGTCGACCTCGGCGGCCGCATCGCCGCTGACCACGGTGACGGACGCGCCCGAACGGGTATGGGCGCGCGGGGCGATGGGGCCGACAGCGCCGGGGGCGCCGTGCGCCATCTTTCGCGCGGCGACGTGAACCAGGGCCCAGTATTTCGCCGAGGTGGCGCCGAGGTCGTCGACCACGATCGGCCTTGCCGGACCGACTTCCACCGATCCGGGGCGGCGAAGCGCCAGCGACAGGGTGCCGATCTGGCCGGCAAGGGCGAGTTTCTCGGTGTCCGGCATGCCCACCTCCAGCGTCGCGGTCGAGGCGACCGCCGGCTGGGTCGAGGTCGGGTTGGCGTTCAGGTCCATGCCAAGGACGCGGACGTTCTGGATGACGACGGTGGTCTGCATCAGCTTGCCGGGCATGTCGACGCCCGGTGGAATCGGCAGGTCGCGGGTCAGCAGCACATCGACCCGGTCGCCCGGCAGGATGTGGCCGCCGCCGGCGGTGACGGCGCTGACGCCGATGGTGTAGGCGCGCATGCCGGGATCGACGAGCACGGCCAGGGTCTGGCGTTCGCCGGGGCCGGTCAGCTTGGAGGGCAGGACCGGCTCCTGCTCGGCCATGGCGCTCAGCGCGATCGGCGGGCCGCCGTCCTGGCCCAGGATCTGACCGACGCTGGAATAGGCGCCGTGCGGCACGTCGGCGGCCGGCAGCCTGATGACCTTGAGGAACTGGCCGTCGAGCTTGGCGCCCCAGGGTATGGGCTTGGCGGCGACCACCACCGGCGCCTCGACGACCGTCATGGCCGCCTGAGCCGCGGCCGGATGCGGCGCATGGCTCGGAATCCACAGACGCGCGATCAGCAGGGCGCCGACACCCAGGACCGCGGACGCTCCGATACTGACGATCGTTCCCAGCCGCATTCGTGGCCCCCGAAATCCAAACTGACCCTCGACTAAGGCGTCGGGATCGTTCAGCTTATGCAGGGGGACCCCTTGCGTTGTCGTTAATCGGTAAAGTAAACGCCGGTAAACCCTAACCGTACCGAAATCGTTATCCGTATCCTAAAGGCTAATTACTGTATAATTTTCGGCTGTATTCAAGTTTTGCCGCTCAGGCTCCGGTGTATTTCGGCTTCCGCTTTTCGGTAAACGCCAGCAGGGATTCGCGCTGGTCGTTGGTCGCCTTGCGCGACAGGCCGAGGCCGACGGTCTCGTATTTGATCGCGTCCTCGAAGTCGGCTTCGAAATTGTGCTGCAGCACGCGCTTGCTCATGCGCAGGGCCAGCGGCGGCCAGCCGGTCATTTCGCCCGCCAGCTTCACCGCCTCCTCGACCAGGTTGGCGTGGGGGACCAGCCGGTCGAGCAGGCCGAGGCGATAGGCCTCGTCGGCCAGCACCGTACGGCTGGTGAAGATCAGGTCTGCGGCGCGGCTGTAGCCGATCACCCGGGGCAGGAAATAGCTCAGGCCGGAATCCGGCGAGAAGTTGCGCTCGATGAAGACGCTCTTGAAGCGGCTGTGCTCCGAGCCCACCCGCAGATCCGCCGCCATGGCCATGCTCATGCCGGCGCCGGCGGCGATCCCGTTGACCGCCGCGATCAGCGGCTTGTCGAAATGGAAGAAGCGCCGGGCCCATTTGCCGACCCAGCCGATCTCGTCGAGCTTCTGACCTTGCGTCTGTTGCGCCGCCGCCGCGCGCGCCCGCGCCTCGGCGCCGCCGCTCAGGTCGGCGCCGGAACAAAAGCCGCGGTCGCCGGCGCCGGTGATGATCAGGGCGCGGACCTCGTCGTCGTCCTGGGCGGCCTGCACCGCCGCATGCACCTCCTCGCGGACGGCCTGGGAGATGGCGTTCAGCCGCTCGGGCCGGTTCAGGGTGACGACGGCGACGTGCTCGTGCTTGTCGTAAAGGATCGCTTCGTAGGCCATGCGGGACATCTCCTCGGGATTATCGATGGGCGCCGCGTGATCGGGCGCCCTTGGGTCAGCGTTGGCGTCCGCGTTCAACCCGGCTAAACGCTTCTCGCCAAAGCCGCGGACCGTCGCGGACATTTAAACGCAATCGAAGGGTCCACGTCCATGAAGCTCGATTCCAGCATCGCCGCCGTCGTCACCGGCGGCGCCTCCGGCCTCGGCGCCGCCACCGTGCGCGCGCTCCACGCTCACGGCGTCAAGATCGCCATCCTCGATCTCGAACGTCAGCGCGAAAAGGGCGAGGCCATGGCCAAGGAGGTCGGCGGGGTGTTCTGCGCCGCCAACGTCACCTCGGAAGACGAGGTCGACGCGGCCTTCGACGCCGCCCGCGCCGTCAACGGCCAGGAGCGCATCCTGGTCAACTGCGCCGGCACCGGCAACGCCGCCCGCACCGTCAGCCGCGACCGCAACACTGGCGAGATCAAGCGCTTCGCGACCGACGCCTTCAACATGATCATCCAGATCAACCTGGTCGGCACCTTCCGCTGCATCTCCAAGTCGGCGGCCGGCATGCTGACGCTCGACCCGCTGCCGGACGGCGACCGCGGCGCGATCGTCAACACCGCCTCAGTGGCGGCCGAGGACGGCCAGATCGGCCAGGCGGCCTACACGGCGTCGAAGGCCGGCGTCGTCGGCCTGACCCTGGTGGTGGCGCGCGACCTGAGCCAGGAAAACATCCGCTGCAACACCATCCTGCCCGGCATCTTCGACACGCCGCTGCTGGCCGGCGCGCCGGAACCGGTCAGGGCGGCGCTGTCGGCCCAGGTGCCCTTCCCCAAGCGCCTCGGCGTCGCGGAGGAATACGCCTCGCTGGCGCTGGAAATGATCAAGAACGGCTATCTCAACGGCGAAGACGTCCGCCTCGACGGCGCCATCCGCATGGCGCCGCGCTAGCCCTTAGGTCGGCGGCGGCGCGTGCGGGGCCAGGTTGGCGAGCACCTGGCGGGCGTCGAAGGCGCGGGGGTTGCCGGCGGGCTTCTGGCCATGGTGCATGACGATCTCGGCCGAGGCCTCGAACTGCTCGACGGTCTCCAGGTCGATGTCGCCGCCCCAGGGTCCGCCGCCCCAGGGTCCGCCCCAGAACGGGTCGCCCCAGCCCAGGCCGCGCCGATAATAGCGCCAGCCGAAGCCGAACCCGTAGCCATAGGGGCCGAAGGGATCGATGTTGAAAGCCTCGGTGCGCTTGTCGGTCTGCCGC
>DASYAQ010000472.1:0-5026 GCA_036501225.1 Caulobacteraceae bacterium
CGAGACCGGCGAGCGCAAGGTGATCTTCCCGACCCGGATGAACCTGCAGCTGCTGGCGGAGAGCCGGAGCGCGACCGAGGCGATGGAACGCGCCGCCGCGCGAACACTGGTGACGGTCGAGCCGAAGATCATGGAGCGCCCGGGCGGCCGGGTCCTGGTCATCCCGCCCAACGCCGGCTATGGCGCGGTGGAAGAGCCGGTGGCGACGCTCGGGGTTTGAGCAACTGATCGAGGTTGGAGAAAGCCAATGCTTTGGTCGCATCGGCAACGGCGCGAACGTCATCGGCCGTTTGAAGAATGAGCCACGAAAAACACGAAAAACACGAAAATATGCTCTTCGCCGACGAGGCGTTCCGGGTTCAGGGCGCGGTGTTCGAGGTCAGCCGACAGATGGGCACGGGCTTCCTCGAGGCGGTCTATCAGGAGTGCCTGGCGATCGAGCTTGCGGCGCAAGGGATCCCGTTCGTGGCTTCGCCGCCTCTTGCCGTGAGCTACAAAGGCCGATCTCTCAAGCAAACCTACCGACCCGACTTCGTCTGCTTCGATCACATCATCGTGGAGCTGAAAGTCGTGCGCGAGCTCGCGCCCGAGCATCGGGCGCAAGTGTTGAACTACCTCCGAGCCACGAACCTGCGGCTCGGGCTGTTGGTGAACTTTGGTTGCGCGCCCAAGGCGCGCGTCGAAAGGCTGGTGCTCTGACGAGAAGGGCGCGTTCGTGTTTTTCGTGTTTTTCGTGGCCAAACAAGAGCTTCGCCGGCCCGCTGCGTTTGCCCGGACGGCGACTCCTTAGCCGGGTTCCCGTCCGCCGAGCCGATGATGTCTGCTTAAGCCTCGTATTCGCGGACGCGGCGGTCGAGTTCGGAGAGCAGGCTCTTGGCCACCGGATTGTCGGATTCGCGGATGTTGCCGCGCACCGCGGCCTTGATGCCGTCGATATGGGCGTCGAGCAGGAAGAGCGGCGCGCGCAGGCGGGTGGCGGGATCGTCGATCAGCCGGCAAAGCGAGGCGGCAATCTCGGTGACCACCGGGTAGCCGTAGGTCGCGCCGAGGCCCTTCAGGTCATGGGCGCGGAAATAGAGGTTCTCGCCGGTCTCGGCGCCGTAGCCTTCCGCGGCGATGCGCGCCCGGGCGGCGTCGAGCTTGCTAAGCTCGTCCTGCATCCATTGGTCGAAATTGTCGGACAGGCCCTTGAGCGCGGCCTCGGCCTTGGCCAGGGCGGCCGGATCGATGCCGCCGAACCGGCCGCCGATCTTCAGCTTCAAGGTATTGGAGACAGGAATCATCTGCCCCTGCGTCTGCTGACTCAATGCCGCCTCCCGACTGGCCGACGACGCGAGAATGCGCCGTCTTGAAGAGGCCCGCAGACTCGCACCTCTGTCTTAACAAGTGGTGAGACGGTCTTACCCGCGAAACTGCTCGGCCAGAACGCGTTCCTCGAGGCTGCGGCCGGCGTCGAACAGCATGTGCAGCCGGATTTCCCGGTCCTCGGCGACATTGACCTCGACCACGTCGCGCACCTCGAAATTATCGGCGACGGCGCTGACCGGCCGCTTGTCGGGCTCCAGGATCTCGAAGCGGACCTTGGCGTCATGTTTCAGGAGCGCGCCGCGCCAGCCGCGCGGGCGAAAGGCGCTGATCGGGGTCAGGGCCAGCACACGGCCGTCCAGGGGGATGATCGGTCCGTGTGCGGACAGATTATACGCCGTGGAGCCGGCGGGCGTGGCGACCATGGCGCCGTCGCAGAACAGCTCGGCCAGTCGGACCTTGTTGTCGATGGAAATCCTGAGCTTGGCGGTCTGGCCGGTCTGGCGCAACAGCGCCACTTCGTTGATCGCCAGGGCCTTGCTCGGCTGACCGCTGGCGTCGACCGTGGTCATCACCAGCGGATGGATCACCGAGCGCTCGGCGGCGTTGATGCGCTCCAGAAGCCGGTCTTCGCTGTAGTCGTTCATCAGGAAGCCGACCGAGCCCTGGTTCATGCCGTAGATCGGCGTCGGGCGGCCAAGATTGCGGTGCAGGGTCTCCAGCATGAAGCCGTCGCCGCCGAGGGCCACGATCACCTGGGCCTCGCCGACCGGGACGTCGCCATAGCGGGCGGCGAGACGCGCGCGCACGGCCTGGGCGTCGGGCCGGTCGCTGGCGCTGAAGGCGAGCCGTTCGATGGCGGGGGCGGTTGCGGTCATGCGCGGCAGACCAAGCCGCGCGGCGAGGGTCTTGTCAAACGGTCGCGGCCGCCTTGGCGAAGGCGGCCTTGGCCTTGGCCGCCTGTTCGGGCCCGAAGGCGTCGAAGACGCGCCTGGCCTGGTTGGCGTCGCCGCCGGGCCGGCCCCTGTTCAGTTCGCGCACCAGGGCCAGCAGGGTCGAGAAGGCGCCCCGGTCCAGTCCGACCGCCGCGCAGGCCAGGGCCAGCGTCTCCGGCCGGTCGGCGGCCAGCGCCTGGCTTACCTGCTGGGTCGAGAAGCCGCCAAGCGTGGCCAGGGCGGAGGCGAACAGCGACAGCCGCTGTTCGCGCAGCGCGCGCAGCAGATAGCTCGGCCGCAGCTGGCCGGCGTCGTGCAGCTTGCTGATCAGCCGGCGCTCCATCTCCTCCTGCTCGGCGTCGGCGATGCTGTTTCGCGGCGCCGGATCGTGGAAGGGCGCGTCGCGCGCCTCGTTGACCGATTCGGCAAGCGCCCGGTCCAGCGCCTCGACGTCGACGCGGAAGCGGGTGACGATGGCCGAGCGCAACGATTGGCCGACCCAGGCATAGAGCCGCTCGGCCATCTCGCCACTCAGCCGCGGGTGGCGGGCCAGCGGCGAGCGCATGCCGGCGACGTCGCGCGAGGCCTCGACCATCCGGCGCATGGCGTCTGGCGAGACGTCGGCGGTGTCGTTGCCGGCCAGCGCGATCATCACCGCCGGCTGGGCCTGGTCCAATATGGTCTCGACCACCGGCGGCCCGATCAGCGGCCGCTTGGCCACCTCGATCTGATGGTCGACGGCGCCCTCGACCAGGAGGCGCACCAGGTCGGCGTCGCGCAGCACCGGGCTTCTGGCGATCACCGAGCGGGCGATCTCGATCTCGTCCACGGCCAGCAGATTGACCAGGGCCGGCGGCGGCCAGTCGGCGACGGACAGTTTTTCGGCCAGGATGCGGCGGATGTCCTGCTCGGCCTCGGTGACCAGGTCGGTGAAGATCGAGCCCAGCAGGGCCTGGATCGCCGGCGAGCGCACCGCGTCGTTCGGCTGGCCGCACAGATCGACGATGGCCAGCATCAGCCGCTCGCGATCGGCGGGCGACCGGCTCCGGGCGAGCTCCTTCAGCTCCTTAGCCGTTTGAACGGCGCTCACGCTTCACCTCGGGCCATGGCTCCCCAAACTGGGGTATGGTCGTGAAAACATAGCTAACATAGCCGCGCGGCGGTTGTGGGACAGGGGCGATCGACCCGCACGGCCCCGGAGGACAGCCCGTTTTTGCGTCGCGGCGCCTGTCCGGCGACCATTTGTCTGGCCCGATCGTCCGGCGTCGGGCGGCAGGCTATCGCGGCCAGCCAAGTTGGCGCATCTGACGAGAAGGACCCATGGAGCTCTGTCGTGGCGGTACATGATCGCAAGAGCCTTGCGGAGGCGACGGTTCCGATCACCGGCCGGCGATTGAGCCTGCCCGATGGGCCGATCTTCAGTCTGCACCGGGCGAGCGATTCCGTTTACGAGCTCGGCGAGTTTCGCGCCTGGGCCGGCTACAAGGACCTGGGATCGGACGCCGCGACCGGCGGCCTGGCGCACGTCCAGCACGTGGTGAGCTTCGCCGGGACAGACGCCGCGGGGCGGACCGGCATCCACGCCCATTTCGCCCATGCCCACATCGTCATCCCGACCTCGGGGCGCGGCGTCTTCTCCTATGACGGCCTGATCACCGAGGCGGTCCCAGGCGTGGTCATCGCCCAGCACGGCGGCACCATCCACGACCAGTTTTCCTACAGCTATGCGGCGGATTGCGAGACGCCGCTCTCGGTCGAGCCGGCCCCCGACGCGGCGGCGCAGTCGTTCGGGTTTCTCGAACTGTTCGTGCCGCGATCCTTCGCCAACGTCGAGATCGTCCCGCCCGAGGCGGTCAGCGAAGCCGATCAACGCACCGCCTGGGACCACCCCTATCACGCGGCCGGCGCCGACTTCTTCGTCCAGGATGCCGCCGACCCCGACGCCGGCTATCGCCCGGTGGCGGGGCGCGCGCACCTGGAGGCCCGCGACGCCGGAACCTGGGCGCCGACCGGCGGGCTGGTGGCGACCTGGATCATCCGTCCGGCATCCTCGTCAACGGGCGCCGAACTCCCGATCGACCAGGCGGGCGAGGCGGGCGGCATCGACATCCTGTTCATGGCCAAGGGATCGGCCAGCTTTGCGCGCGGCGACGGCGAAACGGTCCGCCTGGGTGCGGGCGACACCCTGACCTGCAGCCAGGGCCTGGTCGGCGACCCCATCGACGGTTCGCCCGACATGCGCCTGGTCAAGTTCTTCATCGCCGCCAGGGCGCAGCAGCTGCGCGAGCGGACGGCCGATGAGATCGCGGAGTTGGAGGCGCTGGGCCCGGCCATCATCACCCGCCGTGAGGTCCGGCCAGCGGGGGATATGCGCCCAGTGAACTTCCTGCGCCGCCGCTGAGAGAGCCCTTTGTTCCGCACATCCCCGCCTTCGCGGGATGAGCGGATCTCTAGAATTCGACGTCCAGTTCCTCGACCTCTTCCGGCTCCAGCAGCGCCGCGGCGGTCCATTCGCGCATGTAGGGCAGGGCCAGGATGCGGTCGCGGTAGGCGGCGCAGGCTGGGTCCAGCTTGACGTCGTAGGTGGCGAAGCGGGTGCAGACCGGCGCGTACATGGCGTCGGCCACCGTCAGTTCGCCGAACAGGAACGGCCCGGCGGAGGCCTCAAGCCGCTGGCGCCAGATGGCGGCGATGCGGTCGACGTCCGACTGGGCGCCGGCCCAGACCTTGAAGCCCGGATGGTCGGCCTTCAGGTTCATCGGCAAGGCCGCGCGCAGGTTGGCGAA
>DASYAQ010000473.1:0-2860 GCA_036501225.1 Caulobacteraceae bacterium
TGGAATACAAGGTGGTCCGGTCAGGCCCGGTCAGCGGTTCGCATCCAGGTCCCGGCGACGAGCTGAAGGTCAATTACGAAGGCAAGTTCCTGGACGGCAAGGTGTTCGATTCCTCCTTCGCCCGCGGCGAGCCGGCGGACCTGCCGCTGGCCGGCCTGATTCCCGGCTGGCTGGAGGCCCTGCCGATGATGCGGCCCGGCGACGAGTGGATCCTCTATGTGCCGCCCGCCCTGGGCTATGGCGCGCACGGCCCCGACGCCATCCCGCCCAACAGCCTGCTGATCTTCCGCATCCAGCTCCTGGGCGTGCTACAGCATTCGCCGGCCATGGGCTGATCTGGCGGGAGGAGCCGGTATGAACCTGACCTGGACCATCGGCGACGTGCGGGTCACCCGCATTGTCGAAATCCCGCTGATCAGCGCCGGCCCGTTCCTGATCGACGCGGCCACTCCGGAGGCGATCAGGGCCATGTCCTGGCTGTCGCCCAACTTCGCGGACGCCGAGGGCCGGCTGATCATGAGCATCCACGCCCTGGTCGTGGAGACGCCGACCAAACGTATCGTCGTCGATACCTGCATCGGCAACGACAAGCCGCGCCATATCCAGCCCTGGAGCCATCTGCAGACCAGCTTCCTGAAGGATTTCGAGGCGGCCGGTTTTTCGCGCGAAAGCATCGACGTGGTGCTCTGCACCCACCTGCATGTCGACCATGTCGGCTGGAACACCATGCTGGTCGACGGCAGGTGGGAGCCGACCTTCCCCAACGCCCGCTACCTGATGGGCCGGGCTGAATTCGACTATTGGAAAGCCGCCCCGGACTCGCCGGCCGCCGAGGCCGCGGTCTTCGCCGATTCCGTCCAGCCGGTCTGGGATGCGGGCCTCGTCGACCTGGTCGCCAACGATCATCAGGTCTGTGACGAGGTCAGCCTGGTCCCGACGCCCGGCCACACCATCGACCACGTCAGCGTGCGGATCGCCTCAAAAGGCGAAGAGGCGATGATCACCGGCGACTTCGTCCACCACCCCTGCCAGCTCGCCCATCCCGAATGGGACACTAAGGTCGACTATGACGGCCGCCAGTCGACCACGACGCGCGAGCGCATGTTCGACGCGTTCGCCCGCGACGGGACGCTGGTGATCGGCACCCACTTCGCCGCCCCCACCGCCGGCCGGGTGGTGCGGGATGGGGAGGCGTACAGGTTCGAGGTCCAAGGATAGGCCGAAGCCCGACCCCTTAAGACTTCTCCCGTGGGGAGAAGGAGGGGCCCACGCGCCGCGCGCGTGGGAGGATGAGGGCGTACGCCGTTTCAGGATAATCCGAGAGGCCGTAACCCCTCACCGTCCCGCTGCGCTTACGCGCGCGGGCCCCTCCCTCTCCCTCTGGGAGAGGTAAATTAGGCGGCGGCGGCCTTGACGCCGGTTTCGTTCAGCCACTCCAGGATCTTCTGCTTGGGCATGGCGCCGACCTTCATCGAGGCCATCTGGCCGTCCTTGAACAGCATCATGGTCGGGATGCCGCGCACGCCGTAGCGCGACGGGGTGGTCGGGCTGTCTTCGATGTTCAGCTTGGCGATGGTGACCTGGTCGTGCAGTTCCTCGGCGATCTGCTCCAGCGCCGGCGCGATCTGCTTACAGGGGCCGCACCACTCGGCCCAGAAATCGACCAGAACCGGCTTGCCGGCCTTCAGCACGTCCTGCTCGAAGGTCTCGTCGGTGACGGTAACGGTGCTCATTGAGCGCAAGCTCCTATGCGGATTGACCCATGATGGGCTCCGGACAAGCGATCTAAGCAGAGCCGGCTTAAGGTTCAACTGCCGCCCCGATCCTGGCCAGGGTTTCGCGCACCATCTTTTCTGGAATCGGCATCAGCTTTGGTCCGTCGGTCCAGACGATGGCCGCCTCGACGGCGCGACCGGGGAAGACCTCGGCCAGGACGGCGACATAGAGGGCCATCTGGATCAGATAGGCGCGGTCGGCGTCCTCGATGCGATCGGGGGCCGGGCGATTGGTCTTGAAATCCACCACCAGCACCCGTCCGGGCTCGACCAACAGCCGGTCGATGCGGCCGGACACCGCCAGGTCACCGGGCAGGCCCTTGGCCCCGCCGGCGATGGCCGCCTCGGGTCGCGAGCCGGACCCGAATACGGCGGCGAAGCGGTCGTCGTTCAGCACGCCCAGGGCCGCGGCGGCCATCTCCTCGCGCTGGCTGTCGTTCAGGTCGGGCTCGCGGGCCAGCAGGCTCGCCGCCGCCGTGGCGCGCCGGTCGGCCGCCAGATCGGGCAGCAACTGCAGCAGCCGGTGGATCAGGATGCCGCGCCGGAAGCGGCCAAGGCCGTCGCGCCTGGCCAGCGGCGAGGGCGCCGGGCCCTTTTCGGCGTCGACAAAGGTCGATGGCGAGGCGTAGCGCACGACCAGCGCCTCGGCCGGCGCGAACCTGTGCGCCCAGGCCGGCAGGGCGGTGATCGGCTCGGCGCGCGCACCGATCGCCGCCGCCGGAACCGGATCGGCGCCATAGCGGCTGACCCCCTCGCCGGCGTTCTCGATCACCCGCGTCCGCGCCGCGATCTCCGGCCGCTCCAGGCCGCGCCTGGCGATGTCGTGCCAGCTGCCGCGATAGTACTGGTCGGCCATCTTCACCCCGGCGATGACCAGCCGGTCGCGGGCCCGGGTCAGGGCGACATAGAGCAGGCGCAGGCTCTCCTGGTCGGCGGCCGCCTCGCGCGCGGCGCGGGCCTCGGCCGAGGCCGGGCAGTCGTCCACCTTGCGCGGGGCCCAGAGGAATCCGCCGCCCGCGCTCTCCAGCAGCGGCCCGCCCTGGGCGCGGGCGCGGGTGGTGGTGTCGGGCAGGATGACGATCGGC
>DASYAQ010000474.1:0-9762 GCA_036501225.1 Caulobacteraceae bacterium
GACAGACGCGCAGAGCCATGCCGCACAGACTGCTGTGGCCTCGAAGGGCCGTCGCGCGGCGAGGCGCGCGGTGCGGGCGGCGCGGCGCCCGGTGTTTTCGCTGGGGATGCGCGCGGGGTTCTCCGCGGCCAGTTTGGCTGCCGATGTCGGGGTCTCGGTCTTCGCACGCATGGCGGCTCCTCTCATGGGGTCGTGTCCCACGCTCAATAAGACGATCCTGCGCGTCCCAACCCGACAGCGGCCGGAGTCTTTTCGTCGATGGTCCGCCTGGCAGCGCCTGACTCGATGCGACCGTGGACCCCCGGTCCAGGCGCCGGGCCGGTCGAGGAACCGCTTCCAGGAAGGCGGGTGTCCTCCGGCCTCGACCTATGCCCCTAAGCGGCCTCCCGGAATCTCCGCTCAGGGTGGAGAGCCGTCCGTCATCGCGACCGGAGCGGCCAACACGGACTGTGCCGTTGCGTCTGGAGCGTCAGCAACGCCAATGTCTCAACCATGCCGAACATCCTAAAAATACATTTTACCACATTCCGTAATCTTATGTTGCCTGTGACTGACTTACCTTGCGGCCACGCCGCCCCGGAGAGTTGCAGTGCCGAAGTTGGACAATCGAGGGGCCGTCGCCGTTATCATCGCATTGGCCATGCCGCTGATTATCGCCGGAGCAGGCTTCGGCGTCGAAGTCGGCTATTGGCGATTCGACCAGGTGCGCCTGCAACAGGCGGCGGATGCGGCCGCCTTCGCGGGCGCGGTCGTCAAGCGCGCCGGCCACGCGAACGTGACCGATGCGGCGACCATTGCGGCGACGTCGAACGGTTACACCAGCGCCAGCGATACGATCACGATCAATGCGCCGTCGACCGCTACGCCAGGCGATCCCAATTCGGTCGAGGCGGTGATCACGCGTACCGAGACGAAGCTGTTTATCGGGCTGTTCACCAACAAGCCGACCACGGTGATCGCCAGCAGCACCGCCTCTTTCGCCACCGCGGCCAACGCCTGTATCCTCGCGTTGAGCCCAAGCGCCTCCAAGGCCGCCAATTTCGCCGGCAATTCCAGTCTCACCCTCGACGGCTGCACGGTAATGAGCGATTCGATCGCCTCCGATGCTCTGAACGTCCAGGGTTCTGCTGACGTGACCGTGCCGTGCATGTACGCCGTCGGCGGCGCCAGCCTCGGGGGAACGACCAACCTGACGGCTTGCCCCGCCGTCGAGACCAGCCAGCCGCCGGTCGGCGATCCTTACAGCGCCCTGGTCATGCCGACCGACAGCGGCAGTTGCAAGAACCAGGGCAACGGCGCGACGCTCAATGCCGGTCACTATTGCTCGCTGAGTTTCAAGAACAATATCAGCCTCAATCCGGGGGTTTACATCGTCGACGGCGGCAGCCTGTCGGTCAACGCGAATGCGAACGTCAGCGGCTCGGGCGTCACCTTCTATTTGGAAAACGGCGCCAGTGTGAGCATGAACGGCAATTCCGATCTCCAACTCTCCGCGCCGACCACCGGAATCTACGCCGGATTCCTGTTCATCGATGATCGCTCCAACACAGGCGGCATCACCATCAACGGCGACAGCACTTCGTCGATGACCGGCATAATCTACGCGCCCGACGCTTCCGTCAGCTATATCGGCAATTTCGCCGGCACGAACGGCTGCACCCAGATCGTCGCCCGAACCATCTCCTGGTCGGGCAGCACGCAATTCAATGACGACTGTTCCGCCGCCGGATTTGGCAAGGTCCAGGTCGGCGGCCTGGTGAGGCTGTCGGCATGACGCCCCCGCCGCTCAGAGCGTTGAGACGATTTCGGACCGATCGTGGCGGAACGGCCGCCGTCGAGTTCGCAATCCTGATTCCGATGCTGATGGTCATGGTGATCGGGGTCATTCAGTACGGCGGCCTGATTCTCGGTCATCAGCAGATGCATAACGGGATAGCCAGCGGCGCCGTGTACGTGATGCGCGGCGGATCGGACACCACGGCCATTCATGACATCGCGCTCGGCGCCTGGCCGAACAAGCCCTCCGACGCCAGCATCTCGGTCGTACAGAGCTGCACCTGCGCGGGCGCCGCGTCGGGCTGTTCAGCCCTGTGTTCGGATCAGAGCTATCCCCTGGCCTTCACCACAATCACCGGCTCGGGAACCTACACGGGCCTGTTCGCGAGCCAGTCGATGACCGCGACACAAGTGATCAGGACCCGCTGAGCGTGGGCGCGCGGACGACATCGAGGCTTCGCCAGCTTGGCGATCGGGCAGGCGCGGCGGCCGTCGAACTTGCCTTGGTATTCCCGTTTTTGGTCATGGTCGTCTTCGGGATCTGGTACATAGGATGGGCGCTCTATAGTGGCGGCGAGGTGCGCCATGCCGTCGAGCTTGGCTCGCGGGTCTACATCTCCAATCCGAACGCGACCTTGGACGATCTGCGGACCGCGGTCTCTTCCCACCTGCTCGACGTGCCCATAACCAACCTTACGCTGAGCGCAGCGACCCAAGCCGTCGGAAGCGCCACCACCGAGCATATCACCTGGTCCTACCAGACGGTGGTCTCCATACCGTTCGTGCCCACCTTGCCGATGAACTTCACCGGCTCGATCGACGTGCCCATGGCGTCCTGACGCCGGCGCCAGCTGGGGCGCTCAACCGAACCGCCAGGCCTCTTCCGCCGCGCGCTTCAGGGCCGCGGCCTTCTGCGCCGTTTCCTGGTACTCGGCGTCCGGATCGCTGTCGGCGACCACGCCGCCGCCGGCCTGGACGTACATGACCCCGTCCTTGACCAGGGCGGTGCGCAGCACGATGCAGGTGTCGACGCCGCCGTCGCAGCCGAAATAGCCGACCGCCCCGGCATAGCCGACGCCGCGCTTCTCGGTCTCCAGCTCGTCGATGATCTGCATGGCGCGGACCTTGGGCGCGCCGGACAGCGTGCCGGCGGGCAGGGCGGCCATCAGCACATCAACCGGATCGACCCCCTCCGGCGCCTGCCCCTCGACATTGGAGACCAGGTGCATGACGTGGCTGTAGCGCTCGACGAAGAAGGAGTCGGTCACCCGCACGTTCGGCCCGCGCGACCGGGCGGCGGGCTGGTTGCGGGCCGCCTGGCCGAGCATGGCGACGCGGCCGACGTCGTTGCGGCCCAGGTCGAGCAGCATCAGGTGCTCGGCGTGCTCCTTCGGGTCGGTGCGCAGCTCCTGTTCCATCCGGGCGTCCTCTTCCGGCGTCGCGCCGCGCGGCCGGGTGCCGGCGAGCGGGCGGATGGTGATCTTGCCGTCGCGCAGGCGCACCAGGATCTCCGGACTGGAGCCGACCAGCTGGAAGCCGCCGAAGTTGAGATAGAAGAGGAAGGGCGACGGATTGGTGCGCCGCAGCGACCGGTAGAGCGCGAAGGGATCGAGGTCGAAATCGGCGCGGTACCGGTGGCTGGGCACAACCTGGAACACGTCGCCCGCCTCGATATAGCGCTTGGCCCGCTCGACAATGGCCCAGTACGCCTCACGCGCCACCGGCGAGACGAAGGGCGCGGGCGGCCGGTGGGTTCGTTCGGGCGAGGCCGGCAGGGGCTGGCGCAGCGCATCGGCCACGGCGTCCAGGCGAGCGGCCGCCTCGGCATGGGCGGCGTCGGCGCCGCCACCCGACGGCCAGGCGGTGGTGGAAAGGATGATCTCCTGGCCCACCGAATCGAACACCGCCACCACCGACGGCCGCATCATGATGGCGTCCGGCAGGTCGAGCGGATCGGGATTGATGTCGGGCAGCGGCTCGACCAGCCGCACCAGGTCGTAGCCGATCGTCCCGAAGACGCCGGCGGACATGGGCGGCAGGCCCTTTGGCAGGTCGACGCGCGAGCGGGCGATCAGGTCGCGCAGGCTGTCCAGCGCGCCGCCGGTCTCGGGCGTAAAGCGTTCGGCGGCGATATCGGCGCCGCTGGCGGTCTCGGCCTTGTCGCCGCGGCAGCGCCAGACCAGTTCCGGCCTGAGCGCGATCACCGAATAGCGGCCGCGCCAGGCGCCGCCCTCGACGGATTCGAACAGGAAGGCGTAGGGCTCGCCCCTGGCGATCTTCAAGTAGGCCGAGACCGGCGTCTCCAGGTCGTCGACGATGCGCCGCCAGACCAGCTGCGGCCGCCCCGCCCGATAGGCGCGGCGAAACTCCTCCAACGGCGGCTCCAGGCTCAAAGCGAGGGTCCGCGCCTTGGCGGGGCGCTGCTCTTGGGCAGGTCGGACGGCGAGAGGCCGAGCGCCTGACGGGCGGCGGCCAGGTCGCCGACCGGCTTGATGGTCGAGATGGCCACGGCGCGGGTGGCGTCGCCGAGGTCCTGGAAGATCTGCTTGGCGATGGCTGGGCCCTGGCCGGCCGTCGCGCGCGCCACGTCGACGCCGGCGGCCGGGTGGGCATCGTCGATGCGCGCCACCATGACCTGCACTTGGCCGACCTGGCCGTCGAAGACCTGGCCCTTCTTGGCCGCGAAGATCTTCTCGATCATCTCCGGCGCGATCTGCTTGCCCTGCTGCAGGGCCGCCCGGGTGACGCCGTTCAGCACGCCGGCCTTGACGCCGGCCGACGCGGCGGCGGCGTCGAAGCTTTGGCCTTTCTGGATGGCCTCGACCAGCGCATCGGCCTTGTCGGCCAGCGCCTTGCCAAGCGCCTGCCGCATATAGACCTGGGTCAGCTGCGGCTTGATCTCGGCCAGGGACGGCAGGGTCGGCGGGGTGATCTTCTCGACGCGCAGGGCGAAATATTCGCCGTTGCCCTCGTCCTCCATCTCGCTTTCGCCGCCTTGCGGCAGGGAGAAGGCTTCCTTCAGCACCTTCGGCGTGACGCCCGGCGCCGGCTGGCCGTTCATGCCGACGCCCTGGGCGGTGATCGGGCCGAGGGTCACCGGCGTCACCCCGGCGGCGCGGGCGGAATCGGCCAGGCTGGCGCCGCTGTCGTGGACGTCGCCGTATTTCTTCACCCCGTCGAACACCTTCTGGATGGCCGCGTCGGTCTTCGCGTCGGCTTCCAGCTGCGGGCGCAGCGATTCGAGCGTCGGCACGGCCGCCGGCGTGATCTTGATGAGCTTGATCACGGCATAGCCGGCCAGGCCGCTGGTGATCGGGCCGAGCACCTGGCCGGGCTGGGCGGAGAAGGCCGCGCTGGCGACGGCCGGATCGACAATGCCGCCCTGCGGCTTGTCGGTCATGGTGATGGGCGCGACGCCGGAGCTCTTGCCGACCGCATCCGGGTCCTGGCCCGCCTTCAGGGCCGCGGCGATGGAGGCGGCCTTGGCCGCGTCGCGGGTGGAAAACTCGACCAGGGAGCGCTTTTCGGGCTGGGACAGGCTGTCCTTGCGAAAGGCGTACAGCTTCTGCACCGCCGCCTCGTCCACCGGCATGGAAGGCGCGATCGCCTTGGCGCTGAAGCGCACCAGGCTGACGGTGCGGGTCTCGGGCCGGGTCAGGGCGGCGGCGTTCTGGGTGATCAGGGTCTGCAGTTGCGCGTCGGTGGGCGCCGCCGGCTGCGGCACGCTTTTCGGATTGAGCAGCAGATAGCTGACATTGCGGCTTTCCAGCTCGTAGCTGGCGATCACCGCCCCATAGATGTCCGGGGTTTTCAGGCCCGCTGCCAGACCGGCGGCCAGGTGGTTCTGGGCCAGGTCGTCGGCCATCAGGCTTTCGTACTGGGTCGGCGTCAGCCCGACCGAGTTCAGTTTCTGCTCGTAGGTTTCCTTGTCGAACTGGCCGAGCGCGTTGAAGAAGCCCGGCTGCTGGCGCAGCTGGTTCAGGATCAGGGCCGAGGCGGGGGTCAGGCCGATCCGGCGCAGATACTCGGCGAAGGCGTCGGCGGCCTCGACCTCGGTCAGGGCGCGCTGGTCGAGACCGGCGGCGACGGCGTCTGAGATGCTCAGGTCCTGGCCGGCTTGCTGGCCGGCCTGCTCGCGCATGCCCTCGAACATCCGCTTGAACTCGTTCGGCGAGGTCTCGTGCGCGCCGGCGGTGACCACCGCATCGCTGAACTTGGGGTGCAGCACGTCGCGGATGCCCCAGACGCTGAAGCTCACCACCAGAAGCCCGATCAGCAGGGAGGCGACCCAGGACTTCGCGAAGGCGCGAATGGCGGCGAGCATTGAGGGGGTTTCCCGATCTATTTCGCGCCCGGACGGTCGCGGACAAGCGGTATAGTGGAGCGGCTCGGGCGGGAGCAAGCGCCGACCAAGTCCTGGGCGCCGATGGACTTGGGCCGCCGTGTGACCTAGGCGAGCGGGATCAGGCTTTTTCAAGGGCAGCCCATGACCGCGCCGCTGATCGCCGGCAACTGGAAGATGAACGGCCTCGGTCACGACCTGGGCGAGGCGCGAGCGGTGGCGGACAGCTTGGCGGCGGCGCCGGCGCGCGCGCGCGTGGCGATCTGCCCGCCGGCGACCCTGCTCGCCCGCATGGCCGTGGCGCTGGCCGGCTCGGCCGTGCACCTGGGCGGCCAGGACTGTCACGCGGAAGCCTCCGGCGCCTTCACCGGCGACATCAGCGCCGAGATGCTGGCCGACGCCGGCGCGCGCTTGGTGATCGTCGGCCATTCCGAACGCCGCGCCGGTCACGGCGAGACCGACGCCAAGGTGGCGGCCAAGGCCAGGGCCGCGATCCGCGCCGGCCTCGAGCCTCTGGTCTGCGTCGGCGAGACCCGTGCGCAACGCGACGCCGGCCAGACCCTCGAGGTGATCTGCCGCCAGGTGGCGGGCTCGATTCCTCCCGGCATGGCGGCGGGAAGCTTTGCCGTCGCCTATGAGCCGATCTGGGCCATCGGCGCCGGCGCGACCCCGACCTCGGCGGAGATCGTCACGGCCCACGCGGCCCTGCGCCAGGCGCTGATCGACTGCGCCGGCGCCGCCGGCCGCGCCGCGCCCATCCTCTACGGCGGCTCGGTCAAGCCCGACAACGCCGCCGAGATCCTGGGGCTCGCCGAGGTGGGCGGCGCCCTGGTCGGCGGCGCCTCGCTGAAGGCGGCCGACTTCCTGGCGATCATCCGCGCTTGAGGGTCGACAACCGGGACTCTCGCGCGGGTGCTGTCGCGCGAAGAGGTCAGCCGCCTGTTTGCTCGTGATCCAGATCGTCCGCCACCGCCAAACCAGCCCGGGAAGCGCTGATTTCGCCGCCCGCGTGCGTGCCTTCCAGACGCCAGCCGTCTTGCGCGGCCGGACAAGCTTGCTTAGCAGCTTTGTCTGCGGTCTGGCCGTACACGCGCGGACAGTTCAAAGCTCGATGATGTGCCCATCCGGATCGGACACATAGGCATAGGCGCGTCCGGGCTCATGCTCGCCGCGTTCGACCAGCGCGCCGCCGGCCTCGACCACCTCCTCGATCGCCCGATCGAGCTGGCTCTTGTCGGCCAGGCGAAAGCCGAAATGATCGATATTGCCGGTCACCCCGGCCGCATCCGGCTTTTCCTGCAGGGTGATGGTGTCGTTGGTCCCCGGCGGTTTCAGGAACACCAGACCGGGTCCGTCCCAGAACATCACCTCGAAGCCGAACACCGTCTCGTAAAAGGTCTTGGCCCGGCCGATATCGGCGACCAGCAGATTGATGTGGGTCAGCCCCTGCGTCTGGATCATCGCTTCACCCCGGCCTGACCGGGTTCTAGCCCTACAGCAGCAGGCCGAACAGCACGCAGTCGCGCCGCTCGCCGTCGCGTTCGACATAGCCGCGCAACAGGCCCTCGCGCCTGAAGCCCAGCCGGTCGAGCAGGCGCATGGAGCGGACATTGCCCAGGTGGGTGCGCGCCTGCAGGCGTCTGAGCCGCAGGCCCTGGGCGGCGTGACCGATCACCGCATGCATGGCCTCGTACGTATAGCCGCCGCCCCAGTAGCGCCGGGCGACCATGAAGCCGACATCGGCGCGGCTGTGGCGCCGGTCGATCCCGGAAAGGTCGCACAGGCCGAGGAAGCCGCCGTCGGCCGCCAGCTGCATGGTCCAATAGCGGGCCTGGTCCCGCGCCGCCTCGGCCAGTTGCCCCTCGACGATGTCGACGGTCAGGGCCGGATCGTCGATGACCTCGGAATCCCAGAAAGCCATGACCTCGGCGTCGCTCATCATCAGATGTATCGACGCGGCGTCTTCCGCCTGCAGCGGTCTCAGATTCAACCGTTCGGTCTTGAGAATCATCGCGGCGGCCTCACATACCCGGCAGCGGTCCCGTCCCTAGCGCCCCAGACGACGAGGTGATAGAGGGGCCGGCTGTCCGGCCAGGCGGCCAAAACGCATTTACCCAAGAGTTTGCTCCCCAATGCTGCTCGACATCCTGTTGGCGATCCTGATCGTGGTCTGCCTGTCGCTTATCGGCGTCATCCTGCTGCAGCGCTCCGAGGGCGGCGCGCTGGGCATGAGCGGCGGCGGCCCCGGCGCCTTCATGACGGCGCGCGGCACCGGCGACCTGCTCACCCGCACCACCCAGATCCTGGCGGCGGTCTTCTTCTCGCTCTGCCTGGCCATGACCCTGATCAGCGGCCACAGCCGTGGCGCGGGTTCGCTGGTCGACAGGCTGAAGCTGAACGCGCTGGGCGCGACCTCGTCCGAAAAGCCGCTTTCCGGCGCGCCGGGGCTTCCGGGCGGCCCGCTGAACAATCCAGCCGCGCCCTTCGGATCAGCCGGCCCCGCGCCGTTCGGCGCGCCGCAGCCGCAAGGCAATTCGCTCAACCTGCTCGGCAGCCCGCAGGCGCCGCTCGCCGCCCCGGTGGCGCACCCGGCCGCTGCCGGCGCGCCCAGGCCCGCGGCCCCGGCCGTCGCCCTGAAGCCCGCCGCGTCGTCCACCCCGCCGGCCAAGGTGGTCAAGGCGGCCAAGCCCGCCGCCGCGCCCGCGCCCGCTGCCCCAGCCGCCGCCTCGGCCGCGCCGCCGGCGGTTACGCCAGCGCCGCTCGTCGTCCCGCCGGCGCCGGCGCCGACTCCGGCCCCCAGCGCGGCCGGCAACGCCGCTTCCGGCCAGTAGAAGCTGTGCAAAGTCGCCGCGCCCGCATCGATGAGGCGGGCGTCGCCCGCGAATCAGCGCTAACCTGATCGCCCATGGCCCGGTACATCTTCATCACCGGCGGCGTGGTCTCCTCACTTGGCAAGGGTCTCGCGTCAGCCGCCTTGGGCGCGTTGTTGCAGGCGCGCGGCTATGCGGTCCGCCTGCGCAAGCTCGACCCCTATCTGAACGTCGATCCGGGCACGATGAGCCCCTATCAGCACGGCGAGGTCTATGTGACCGACGACGGGGCCGAGACCGATCTCGACCTCGGCCACTACGAACGCTTCACCGGCGTCTCGGCCACCAAGGCCGACAACATCACCACCGGCCGGGTCTATAAGACCATCCTGGAGAAGGAGCGGCGCGGCGACTATCTCGGCGCCACCGTCCAGGTGATCCCGCACGTCACCGACGAGATCAAACGCTTCATCCTGTCCGACGCGCGCGGCGAGGACGGCCGCGAGCCGGACTTCGTGCTGGTCGAGATCGGCGGCACGGTCGGCGATATCGAGGGTCTGCCCTTCTTCGAGGCCATTCGCCAGCTGGGCCAGGAACTGCCGCGCGGCCACGCCTGTTTCGTCCACCTGACGCTCTTGCCGTTCATCAAGACGGCCGGCGAGATGAAGACCAAGCCGACCCAGCACTCGGTCAAGGAACTGCGCTCGATCGGCATCCAGCCGGACGTGCTGCTCTGCCGCTGCGAACAGCCGATCCCGCCTGGCGACAAACGCAAGATCGCGCTGTTCTGCAATGTCCGCGAAAGCGCCGTCATCCAGGCGCTGGACGCCAAGA